>NZ_UBIZ01000584.1:0-6610 GCF_900465275.1 Parafrankia sp. Ea1.12
CACCCGGCCCGCTCGGTCACCCACCGGCGTTCGTCCGTCAGCCGGACTGCTCGATCACCGTCGCGCCCAGACTCGTGCGGAGCAGGGCCACGGCCGCGTCCTCGCCGCCCCGGGCCCCGTCGAGCTGGGTCGGCGCGTCCTCGTCGTCGAGCGAGACCTCGTCCGGCGCGGTGTCCGTGGCGGACATCGACGCCGCCGCCACGGGGGCACCCCCCGCCCGCGCCGCGCCTGCCGCACCCGCCGCTCTCGGTCCCCCACCGGGACCGGTCGACGTCCGAGTGGAGCCGTTGAGGCCGGTTCTTGCGCTCACCGCCGCCCGCGCCGCGGCGAGCCCGGCCTCCGCGGTGCCCGGGCGGGGGGCGGCGACGGTGGTGGAGCCCACACCGGACCCTGCGGCCGCGCTGCTCACGCTCGCGTTTCCCAGGCTGGCTGTGGCCGTCGCCGAGTGGAGGCCGGCCGGCGGGCGGGGGAGGCCGTCCTGCGCCGCTGGGCCGGAGGACCCGGCGTACGCCATGGACGCCGGCGCGGCGGAAACACCGGAGGGAGCGGGGACACCTGAGGGAATGGAGGAAGCCGGGAGGGCGGCCCCTGGGGCAGCCGAGCCGTGGCTCTCGACGGCTCCCGCCGCGGACCAGCCGCCGGGAGCGCCCGCGTTCACCGGATAACCGCTGGGCCGCTGCGGGGCCACCGCCTCCGCGGACCAGCCGCCACCGGCCTGCTCGGCCGGCCCCCGCTGGCCGCCACCCGGACCGCTCTGACCACCCGACCCGCCCGGGCCACTGGGACCGCCATAGCCGCCCGGCCCGCCGCTGCCGCCGCCGTTGTCGGGCCGGCCGCTGCCGGGCCCCCCGCGCGGTGCCTGGGGACGGTCTCCCGAGGACCCGGGGCCACCGCCGATCGTGACCCGCCATGTCCCACCGAACTTCTCAGCCAGCAGGGTTGCGAGGATCTCGACGTTGTTCCCCTGGCCGAACATCTTCGCCATGGCCGGTGCGGAGAAGGCGAGGACGACCTCGTCCCCGCGGACCTCGGCGACCGAGGCGTAGTCCTTGAGGATCGCGTGGGTGCGCCGGCTGCGCTGGACGGCGAGCGCGAGCACCTCGTCCCAGCGGGCGTTCAGGGCCGCCGCGTCGAGCCTGCCCCCGCCGGTGGCCGCGGCAGCCGGCATCGTGGGCCGTGCGGCCGAAGCCGGCCGGGCCGCCTGGGTGTGCGCCGCCGGCGCCGGGGCGTGTGCCGCGGCCACGGCCGGCGCGGGCATCCGCGGGCCGGTATCCCCGGCCGTCGGGGCGGCGGTGACACCGGCCCCGGAACCATTCGCGCCGCGAGGAACCTCGCGGCCCGCGGCCTGCCCGTGAGCGCCGTCAGCGGCGCCACCGAACCCCGTGCCGCCGGGCCCCCCGTCAGCGGGCCGGGCGCCACCGAACCTCGCGTCGGCGGGCGTCGCACCACCGACCTCGGCGCCGCCGGCCGGGGCCGTGCCGGCACCGGCTCCGCCGCCGACCACCGCTCGGCGCTCCAGCCGCTCGAGCCGGACGGCGAGCGCGGCCGGATCCCCGGCGGCGCCCGGGAGGAGGGCGCGGGCGAGGATCAGCTCCAGCAACAGCCGTGGGCTCGCCGTCCCGCGCATCTCGACCAGACCCGCGTGCAGGACGTCGGCCGTCCGGGAGAGCTCGACCGGCCCGATCCGGCCGGCCTGGGCGCGCATCCGGTCCACCTGGTCGGTGGAGAACGCCTCGAGCAGGCCGCGTTCCACCGCGTCCGGTACCGCGGCGACCACGATGAGATCACGGAGCCGATCGAGCAGGTCGGTCGCGAACCGGCGTGGATCGTGACCGGAGGAGACCACACTGTCGACCACGGTGAACAGCGCGGCGCCGTCGCGTTCGGCGAGGGCGTCCACAGTCTCGTCGAGCAGGATGCCGTCCGTCATGCCCAACAGCGCCACCGCGCGCTCGTAGCTGAGCCCGCCGTCGCCGGCGCCGGCCAGAAGCTGGTCGAGAACGGAGAGCGAATCCCGGACGGAGCCCGCGCCCGCCCGCACCACCAGCGGGAGCACCGACGGCTCGACGACCACGCCTTCCTGCACGCAGATCGACTCCAGGTGCTTGCGGAGCACACCAGGAGGCACCAGACGGAAGGCGTAGTGGTGCGTCCGGGACCGGATCGTCGCGATGACCTTGTCCGGCTCGGTGGTGGCGAAGACGAACTTCAGGTAGGACGGCGGCTCCTCGACGACCTTCAGCAGCGCGTTGAACGCCGCCGCCGTGACCATGTGCGCCTCGTCGACCACGAACACCTTGAACCGGGCGGACGCCGGCGCGAAGAAGGCGCGTTCCCGCAGGTCACGGGCATCGTCGACGAGCCCGTGCGAAGCGGCGTCGATCTCGGTGACGTCCATCGAGGAGCCGGTGCGGATGGAGACGCACTGATCGCACACCCCGCACGGCTCCGGGGTCGGCCCCTTCTCGCAGTTCAGGGAGGCCGCCAGGATCCGGGCGGACGAGGTCTTCCCGCAGCCGCGCGGGCCGCTGAACAGGTAGGCGTGGTGCAGCCGCCCGGAGCGCAGCGCGTGCCCCAGTGCCTCCGTGACGTGCTCCTGGCCGACAACCTGGGCGAACGTCGCGGGGCGGTACCTGTTGTACAGCGCTGTGCTCACTCGCCTGCTCCGGATGCTCGAGATGATCGTCCGAACGAGGAGGACCCCCCGCACACCCGCCAGAGCCCGCTTACCCTTGCTGCCTTCCGGCCCTGGGGGAGTTCACGAGGGTAGCGCCGCACGAGGGGTCTGCTGGGCAGTCTAGCGGTCCGCCGGCGATCGGGGACGGGAGGGTCCGGTGCCCGCCTGTGACCCCGTTCGCGCCCCCGGTGACCCCACTCGGGCCCGCCGTCGGATAGGCTCCCCCACGGAGGATTCGCCTAGTGGCCTAGGGCGCACGCTTGGAAAGCGTGTTGGGGGCAACCCCTCGAGAGTTCGAATCTCTCATCCTCCGCCATACGAGTGTGGGTAAGAGCACTTCAGCACCAGTGGAGATGCTCTCTCAGAGATCCACTCCCTGCCTGGCTTCGCAGGTGCCGACCGGGTCCCGGTGACACACTCCGACGACCAGCTTGAGTGCGCCGGCCGGCGCCGCCTCCCGCTCCCGCGCCGACGCAGACGGTGCAGCAGCAGGCCCCGCCTCCGCCTCCGGCGGCTGCGCAGCCCGCACCACAGGCAGCCCGCACCGCAGCCCGCGCAGGCTCCGCCGCCAGCGGCACCCGCGCCGGCGGCCGTCTCCTTCGGGTCCTGCGCCGAGGCGCGCGCGGCTGGCGCTGCCCCGCTGTACCAGGGCCAGCCGGGCTACAGCAGCAAGCTCGACCGTGACCACGACGGCGTCGCGTGCGAATGAGACTGGCTGACGACGCCAGGCGTGTTCGACGAGCTGGGCGTACACGTCGTGAACGTGTTCGTGACGTCGGCTGTCGCAAGCGAAGCCACAACACGGTTTCCCGAGATTCGGACGTCGGCAGCAAGCGTCGCGCAGGCGGCCGACAACTGTCATCTGGTGGGCGGAAGGAGCGCCCAGAAAGGTCTCCTGCGGGCACTGGCTTGACCTTGACCCTGCGTCAGGGCTCCAGCATGGCGGCGTGACCGCCACCAACCCCGCGATCGAGGTTTCCGGACTCACCAAGTCCTACGGAGACCACACCGTGCTGGACGGAGTCGACCTGACCGTCCCGGAGGGCACCGTCTACGCGCTCCTCGGACCCAACGGCGCCGGCAAGACGACCATCGTCAACATCCTCTCCGCCCTGCTGACCCCCGGTGACGGCGAGATCCGCGTCGCCGGCTTCGACGTACGACGCGAGCCTGCCGGGGTGCGCGCGGCGATCGGTGTCACCGGGCAGTTCTCCGCGATCGACGAGCTGCTCACCGGCCGCGAGAACCTGCGACTGATGGCCGACCTGGCGCACCTGGACCGGGTGACCGCGACCGCCGCCGTGACCGTGATGCTGGAGCGCTTCGATCTCGTCGACGCGGCCGACCGGCGGGCGCAGACCTACTCGGGCGGCATGAAGCGGCGGCTGGATCTGGCGATGACGCTCATCGCCCAGCCCCGACTGATCTTCCTCGACGAGCCGACGGCCGGTCTCGACCCGCGCAGCCGTCGCGACCTGTGGGCGATCGTGCGCGAGCAGGTCGCCGACGGCGTGACGGTGCTGCTGACGACGCAGTACCTCGACGAGGCCGACCATCTGGCCGACCGGATCGGGGTCCTCGACGGCGGCCGCCTGGTCGCCGAGGGCACGGCGGCGGAGCTGAAGCGGCGGGTGCCCGGCGGGCATGTGTCGGTGCAGTTCACCGACGCCGCGGGGCTGGCCGCGGCCGCGGCGGCGCATCCGGAGGCCACCACCGACGCCGAGGCGCTCACCCTTCGGGTGCCGGGCGACGGCAGCATCGCCGGGCTGCGCCGCGTGCTCGACGGCCTCGACGACGACGGCGTCGCCGGCCTGACGGTCGAGTCCCCCGACCTCGACGACGTGTTCCTCGCGCTCACCGGCCACGCGACCGAGGCGCCCGCGGCCGAGGAGATCCCCGCATGAGCACCACCTACACCGTCCGTGACTCGGCGACGATGCTGCGGCGCAACCTGCTGCACATCCGCCGCTATCCCTCATTGTCGATCATGCTGGTAGCACAGCCGATCGTGTTCCTGCTGGTGTTCGTGTACGTGTTCGGCGGGACCCTGGGCGCCGGCCTGCCAGGCCAGGAGGGCGGTGGAGACCGCGGCGACTACCTCGTGTTCATCACGCCAGGCATCCTGATCATGACCGTCGCCAGCGTCGCGCTCGGCACCGCGATCTCGACCGCGACCGACATGACCACCGGGATCATCGCCCGGTTCCGCACCATGGACATCGCCCGGGTGTCGGTGCTCACCGGCCACGTGCTGGGGGCTGTCATCAGGACCGGATTCGCCGTGGTGATCGTGACGGCGTTCGCGTTCCTGCTCGGGTTCCGCTCCGACGCCGGTCCGCTCGGCTGGCTCGGCGCGATCGGGCTGCTGATCCTCATCGCGTTCTCACTCACCTGGCTGACCGTCGGCATGGGCCTGGCGGCGGACAGCGTCGAGACGGCCAGCAACACCCCGCTGTTCCTGGTGATCCTGCCGTTCATCAGCAGCGCCTTCGTACCGACCGACGCGATGCCGGCCGGGCTGCGCCAGTTCGCGGAGCACCAGCCGTTCACCCCGATGATCGACACCCTGCGCGCACTCGTCACGGGCGCGGCGACGGACTCCGACCCGTGGCTCGCGATCGGCTGGTGCGCCCTGATCGCGCTGCTCGGCTACCTCTGGTCGCGCCGGCTTTTCCTCCGCGTGCCCGCGAGATAAGAGACTGGCGCGGTGCTCACGATCAGCCAGCTGGCGTCGTACGCCGGCGTCACCGTGCGCGCGGTGCGGCATTACCACGCCAAGGGTCTCCTGCCGGAACCGGAGCGCGACCACTCCGGCTACCGGCGCTACGACGCCCACGCCGTCGTCGAGCTCATCAGGATCCGTACGCTCGCCGGCGCCGGCGTGCCGCTCGCGCGCGTCCGCGAGCTGTTGGCCGCGGGCGAGGAGGAGTTCAACGCTGCCGTCGCCGACATCGACCGGCGCCTGCGCGCGGAGATCAGGGAGCGGCAGCGGCACCGCGAGCGGATCGCGCAACTGGCAGCCGGAGACAGCCTGGCCCTGCCGCCGGAGGCGGTGGCGTACCTCGACCGGCTGCGTGAGCTCGGATTGCCGGACCTGATGATCGGGGGCGAGCGGGACGCCTGGATCCTGGTGGCCGCCCAACTCCCCGAGCACATGCCGCTCTACATGAAGGTGAAGCAGCAGCAACTCGACGACCCGGCAACGGTCGAACTCTACCGCGATCTCGCCGCGATGATCGGCTGGGAGGCGGACGACCCGCGGGTGGCGGCCGTAGGCGACCGGCTCGTCGCCCTCATCGAGGCCGATGCCGAAGGATGGGAGAACCACGACGAGGTGATGCCCGACGAACTCGCGCAGCTCCTCGACTCGGTCTTCCTCGACTCGGTGCCGACCGCCCGTCGGCTCCTGGAACGGCTCGAGGAGCGCGGCTGGCGCGGCTGGACCAAGCTCGAACGGATCCAGCCGACATAGCGCTGCCATCGGCAGTTCCGCCGAGAGTCTCCGACGGTCGCGGGTTCAGGCAGACGCATTGTCAGCCGGAGGCGCCCGCGGTGCCGACGGAACTGGCGGAACCGGCGGCCAGCCGTCGAGGAACTGTTTCCCCGCTCGCCCGCCCGCGCTGCTCGTCACCCGTCCGGTTCCGCGGCGGATGGGACCCGGGTGGGGACGGTGGTCGTACCGTCGTCCGCCGGCGGAGGGACTGTGGTCCGATGCCACGCCGCGCCATGGCAGGTGTACTGCGGTTGTCCGCGGTCGTCCCTGGCCGTGGATGTCACCCCTGCCGTGGAGGAGCGACGATGACCAAGGACCACCGCGGGGCCAGACCCCCGGGCCGCCGGAGCCTGCTTGCCGGGGCGGCGGGACTCGTCACCACGGTGGCCGCGGCGACGGCCGTACCCGTCGGTGTGGCCGCCGCGGCCACCGTGGTGACG
>NZ_UBIZ01000583.1:0-6673 GCF_900465275.1 Parafrankia sp. Ea1.12
CCCGTCCCAGGGCGTCCGCCCGCTCGGCCCACCCTCCGGGCCGCCGGCCACGAACACGGCGCAGCCGGAACGGCGGCAGGCGGCCAGGAACTGCTCGCTGGCCTCCACACGCTCGGGCACCAGCCCGACGAGCGCCATCAACCTCGTGCCCTGCGCGAGGCCGAGCACGGTCACCGCCCCCGCCGCGGCCAGCCGGCGCCGCTCCCGCACCCCGGTGCGGCCCCGGATGGCCAACCGTTCCACCGGGCCGAGCGTCCAGCCGTCCCGGCTCACGCGGGCAGTGGTGTCGGCGGGACGAAACAGCGCGTGGGAGCGGACGGCCACCTCGCTCGGGTCGGCGCCAGGCAACGACACGATGTCACCGATGGTGTGCTGGCCGCTGACCAGGACGTCGTGATCGACGACGACGGTGTCGACGCGGTCGAGCAACCGCAGTGCGGCCGGGGACATCACCTGCGCGCCGCGTCGGGCGAGCACGCGGGTCAGCTGGAGGGCGAATCCCTCGCGGCCGAGCCGGGTCGAGCGGGGCAGCGCAGTGAGGGCGAGAGCGGCCGCCCGGCGCGGGGTGCGGGTGAGGCCGGCCGCGGCCGCACCGGCCGCCAGCCCGCCGAGCACGGCGACATCCGCATAGTGCTCGATCGGGCCGGCCGGCAGCGGTCGCGGCCGTTCGACGACCACCGGTCGCGCCCCGGCCCATTCGGGGCGGCCCAGCAGTTCGTCCGCCACGGCCGCGAACGCATCCCGGCGGGCGCGTGCCGCGTCGAGGGCCAGGAGTCGGTAGGCGACGTCGGTACCGAGGCTGACATATCCCTGCGTCAGGCCGAGGGCGGCCGCGTTGGCCACCGCGAGGGCGAGGTCGGCATTGTCCTGGCCAAGGACCCGTTCCAGCTGACAGCGCAGCCGGGGCTGGGTGTCGACGAGCGTGACCAGCGAGGCGAGCTCGGCGGGGAGCGACGCCCACCGGCTGAGCCGACCCACCGACGCCAGTGCCAGCGCCGCCGCGTCGGCGGCCAGGGCCATCCCCGACCGGCGGACCGGTCCGGTGAAGCCGCCGGGCAGCACGTCAACGCTCGGCTCGGCCGTCACCCCCTCCACCTGCCTCACGGCGGTGGCCAGCTCGTCCGCGGTGGGCGCGGAATCGACCAGGCCGATCAGGACGCGCTTCAGCGGCGCGTTCACCCGAGCCCAGGCGACCCCCGGGTGACGCCCGAGCGCCTCTTCCAGCGCCCGGCAGCGGGTCTCGCCCTCCGGCCCGGAGGCTCCGCCTACCTCGAAGCTCGTCATTCGGCCGGCGACGCGGTCGCGCCGGCCGGGTTCCGTGCGCGGTTCGAACCGGTCGAACAGGGGTGGGGTGAGGGTGTGGAGGACGGCGGCCGGCAGATGCCATACCGATCGACTGCCCGGAAGGCGCATCCGCGGACCCCCTCGTCAGGCCGATGCCACGTCAGCCCTCCGTTCCGCGAGGGCATCCCCTTGAGATTCCGCTACCCGAATCCGGGTGGATGCTAACCACGCGTCACCGCCAAGGGGTGCAGCCCGACGCCTCACAGCCCGACGCCTCCCGGCGAGCCGCACGCTGTCTGCCGTGGTCTTGCGGGGAAGGTGGCCGGCTGCCCGTCAGGGTGATTCCAGATGGTTGCGCCGGAACGTGGGGGTTTGTGCACGGTGACCGATGCCGATGCCGATGCCGAGGCCGGAGCGTCCGGTGCGAGGCCGTGGTTCACGCCTGTGACAGAACAGCTCACCCCGGCCGATCTGAAGATCGATGTTCCGCACTCGGCTCGGGTGTACGACTGTTTCCTGGGCGGCAAGGACAACTTCCCGGCTGACCGGGAGGCCGCCGAGCAGACGCTGGCCATCTTCCCGGACATGCGGACCGGGGCGCGTGAGAACCGGGCGTTCCTGCACCGCGCGACCCGGAGACTCGTCAGGGAGCTGGGGCTGCGGCAGTTCCTCGACATCGGCACCGGCATCCCGACCTCCCCGAACCTGCACGAGGTCGCGCAGGAGGCCGCCGCGGACGCCCGGATCGTCTACGCCGACAACGATCCGATCGTCCTCGCGCACGCCCGCACCCTGCTGACCGGTACCCGGCAGGGCCGCACCGCCTACCTCGACGCCGACCTGCGCGAGCCGGAGAAGATCCTCGCCTCGCCCGAGCTGGCCGAGACTCTCGACCTCGACCGGCCGCTCGTGCTCTCCCTGATCGCCGTGCTGCACTTCATCCCTGAGTCGGACGACCCGTACGGCCTGGTCCGCCGCTACACGGAGATCCTCCCGCCGGGCAGCTACGTGGCGCTCACCCACGCCACCGGGGACTTCGCGCCGGAGGAGGCGGAGCGGGTCTCGGCCGTCTACCAGGCACGCGGGATCGCGCTGACCCCACGCTCCCGGGTCGAGGTCGAGGGCTCCCTCACCGGCCTCGACCTCGGCGAGCCGGGTGTCGTGCCGGTCCACCGCTGGCACGCCGAGAAGGACGTCCCTGAGGAACTGGCCGACAGCCGCGTCAACGTCTACGGCGCCATCGCCCGCGTCCCCTAAGGGCTGTCTGGCCAGCGACGAGACCCATTTCGGCCAGGTCTGGTAGATGACGCTGCGGCTGGTTCAGCGCGCCGGGGGAGCCAGCCGGTACACGGCGTCGGCCTGGTCGTCGGTGATGTAGACGGCCCTGTCCGGTCCCGCGACCGCGGCCACCGGACGGCCCCACCGAGAGCCGTCCGCAGTCTGGAACCCGCCGACCAGGGTCTGCTGCCCGCCCAGGTCGCCGTTGCGCCAGGGGAAGAACGACACTTCCGGGGCGCGTGGGGGTGACGCGTTCCACGAGCCGTGTATGCCCACCAGCGCGCCGGAGGCGTAGCCGCCTGGCAGGTCGCCGTCGACGAACGACAGGCCCAGCGGCGCGGAATGCCCGGGGAGTGCCTGCTCCACGGGGGGGAGTGCCGCGCAGTCGAGCATCCGCCCGTCCGGGTTCGTCTGGACGTCGCGGGTGAACGGGACGTCGGAGAAGTCCTGGCGGGAGCCGCGGACACCGGGGTCCACGTCGGCGTCGGGGTTGCAGTACGGCCAGCCCAGGTTCCGCCCGGGGGTGAGTTTCGCGAAGGGCTCGACGGGATGGTCACGCACATACTCGTCGATCACCTGCCCTCGCGCCGACCCCGGATCGTCGCCGTAGGGGCGGTCGTACGGGAACTGGATGTTGTCCCGGTTGTTGACCGCGGTCCATACCGCGCCGTCGGGGGCGACGGCGAGGGCGGTGCCGTTGCGGACGCCCACGGCGAACGGCTCCGGTGGCCCGCCGCCGGGTGGCACGCGCAGGATCGAGGCCCGCGGCGGCGTCGCGGTGAGATCGTCAGCGCTGATGTTGCCGGTGGATCCGACGGACACGTAGACCGATCCGTCCTGACTCACGGCGACACTTTTCAACGCATGGGCGTATCTGCCTCGCAGGTCCGGGCTCCTGGCATCGGGTAGATCCGTGACAACCGGACGCGGGTTCGTCGCCTGTCCCGCCGCGTAGGCGAAGGCGTTCACCCGGTCGCTCTGCGCTACGTACAGGGCCGAGCCGGAGAAGGCGAGCCCATGCGGCTGGTTCAGCCCGGTCAGCAGCGCGGACACGGTTGCGGTGCCTCGCCCGTCGGGCTCCAGCCGGACGACGGTGCCGTTCTCCGGCACCGAGACGAGCAGGGTGCCGTCCGGGGCCCATGCGGCCTGCCGGGCCGAGGGGACCCGTGCGAACACAGACAGTGTCCAGCCGGGGGGCACGAGCGCCTGCCGCTGCGTGTTCAGCGGGGCGGCGTCCATTCCCTCCGGGACGGCGAGGGTCACCGGTACCAGCCCCGACACGGCGGCGGAGGGCGCCGGGTCACCCTGACTCGGAGTGGTTGCGGCGGGAGCGGGGGAGTCCGACCCGCAGGCGGCCAGAAGGAAGGCGAGAGCCATCGCGAGCAACGGAAGGCGCCGGATCGTCATAGGACCCCTTCAGACCAGGGAGAGCACACCGCGAATTCGGAAAATGACCTTTATTGATGTCGGGGTCGCTCGGCGCTGGTGAAGTCGGCGTAGAGCCGGTTCTGCCCGTCGAGGGCGAGGCCTAACAGCCCGGACTCGCCGGCGTGCCGCGCGCACTCCCCGGTTTCCACGACGAGAGGGGCCCCGTAGTAGAGAACTTCGGGAATGATGCCGTCGTCGCGCTCGATGATGAGGGGCGTGCCGCCGAGGAACACAACAGTCCAGGGCGTGTCCAGGGCGGTTAGGAGCGTGGTGGACGCGACGGGAGCCGCAAGGCTATCCGGCCTGGCGGATGTCGTTACGGGAGGCGATTGCGATAGCGGAATCGGCGATGCGGCCGGGTCGGGAGCGGACGGGCTGCATGTGGCCAGGGCAAAGCCGACTGTGGCGGTGAGGGGGACGACGGCCGGGGGCAGGCGGACTCTCATCGCATCGGTCTCCTTCCGCGGCGTCGGCGCGCCGACGCTGACGCTGGGACCTGGCTAGGGGCCGACGTGGTTGCGTGCACGCCATTCCACGCTAGGCGGCTCGATACAGCCCTGGGAGGCCCCGTCAGAGCCTGGCAGGCCGGGCCAAAGGCTGTTTCGTAACCTCGTGCGGGGACCCGGGGCTGCCTGGCGGATCATGTTGGGGTGCAGGTCGTCTCCGCTGCTGACCCTCAGTGGATCTTTCCATTCGCCGGGTTGAAACCGACCCGGTTCCGCCGGCTGGTCCGCCTGGTCGCCCAGCGCGGTGGGGACCGGATCGCTTATGGCCGCCCGGGGAGGGAGTCACCATCAAGGGGGGTAATGGCAGAGACCCCCAACCACCAGAGGTGGTACTTAGCCTGGAGGGATGGACAACCGCAGTGAGGTCCGCGCGTTCCTCACCTCACGTCGGGCCAGGATCAGCCCCGGTCAGGCCGGACTTCCCGCCTACGGGAACCGCCGGGTGGCCGGGCTGCGCCGTGGTGAGGTCGCCGTGCTCGCCGGCGTCAGCGTCGAGTACTACACCCGCCTGGAACGCGGCAACCTTTCCGGGGTCTCCGACAGCGTCCTGGACGCCGTCGCCCGCGCGCTGCGGCTCGACGAGGTCGAACGCGCGCACCTGTACAACCTGGCCCGCGCCGCCAGCCCGGCTGCGGCGCGCACCCGCCGGTGCGAGAGCGTACCGAAGATCCGGCCCGCCATCCGCCGCGTCCTGGACTCGATGACCGGCGTGCCCGCGCTCCTGTGCAACCACCGCTTCGACATCCTCGCCGCCAACCCGCTGGGCCGGGCCCTCTACTCGCCCGTGTTCACCACCGCGACGCAGCCGGTGAATTCTATGCGGTTCGCGTTCCTCGATCCGTACACACGGGCGTTCTACCCGGAATGGCAGAAGGTGGCCCGTGAGTCCGTCGGTGCGTTGCGTACCGCAGCAGCCAGGGACCCTCATGACAGGCAGCTGATGAACCTCATCGGCGAGCTTTCCATGCGCAGCGAGCCCTTCCGCACCTGGTGGGCTGCGCAGGACGTCTTCGTGCACCGTCACGGCACGAAACGCTTCCGCCATCCCGCCATCGGCGAGCTCGAACTCGCCCACGAGGCTCTCGGACTTCCCGGCGAGGACACCTTGGCTATCGTGATCTACACCGCCGAGGCGGAAACACCCTCGGGTGACGGCCTCGAACTGCTGGCCACCTGGGCCGCAACGGCGAAGGACGGTGCGAGCCGCGCCAGGTCCCATGGACAGGCAGACTGACACGTTACCCACGACGGTGCCCTTCGAGCCGGACAGACGACCGGCGCCTGATCCCGCTGCGAGGAGGATCAGGTGCCGGAGTGTCCGACTACCTGTGGATCGGTCGTGGCGGTCGGTGATGGGTCAGTTGGTGATGGTCGTGGGGGTGGACGGGTCGGGTTGGTAGATGACGAGTCCGCCGGTTTGTGCGCGTTTGGCGGTGTACATGGCCAGGTCGGCCTGGTGGATCAGGATGTCGGGGGTGGCGGGTCGGGTGCTGGTGCTGGTGCTGTCGAGGGTGACCAGGCCGAGGCTGGCGCGGGGGGTGTAGGGCCGCCCCGCCAGCAGGCAGGGGGCCTGGATGGCGGTGGCGAGCCGTTCGCCGATGCGGCGGGGGTCGTCGGGGCCGCCGCCGTCGAGGATGACGCCGAACTCGTCACCGCCGAGGCGGGCGACGGTGTCGATCGCGCGGGTTTCCGCGCGTAGCCGGTCGGCGCTGATCTGGAGGAGTTCGTCGCCGGCGGCGTGGCCGAAGGTGTCGTTCACCTTTTTGAAGCCGTCAAGGTCGAGGAACAGGACGGACACCGTGTCCTCGCCGGAGGTGACGGCGGGGGTGTGGGTGGTGTCGCTGTCGGTGCCTTGGATGAGGGCTCGTTGCAGCCGGCGGGTGAACAGTGTCCGGTTCGCCAGGCCGGTCAGCGGGTCGTGGAACGCCTGGTGGTGCAGTTGCCGTTCGCGTTCCCGGATCTCGGCGAGTAGCCGGGTGTTCTCGGCGAGGGTGACCATCTGCCGGAGCAGGGCGAGCACCAGCAGTGTGATCATGCCGTAGGTCTCGAACCGGTCGAGGCGGGCACCGGTGGTCAGCTTGCCCAGGATCAGCAGGCCCGCGGCGGTGAGCGCGGCGTAGGGCAACGCGGCGTGGGCCCACATCGCCCGCGGGCTGGGCGGAGCGGGGCCCTCGGGG
>NZ_UBIZ01000610.1:0-231 GCF_900465275.1 Parafrankia sp. Ea1.12
AACAAGCCCGGAACCTCCTCATGGATCTCGGTGACCGGGCTGCCGACTTCCAGGTCCTGGTCCGTGACCGCGCCGGACAGTTCACCGCATCGTTCGACGCGGTTCTCGCCGACGCCGGCATCACCACGGTCAAGATCCCACCCCGGGCTCCCCGCGCGAACGCCTACGCAGAACGGTTTGTCCTAACCGTCCGGACCGAGGTTACCGACCGGATGCTGATCGTCGTCGACG
>NZ_UBIZ01000581.1:0-6853 GCF_900465275.1 Parafrankia sp. Ea1.12
ACGCGACGGCGGGGACTCGCCCGGGCTCTCCTGCGACTCTGACTCCACGAACACAAGGATCTCCGATCACCCCTCCGTAGCCAACCCGCACCCGCGAGGGTGTCTCACACGAGTCTGACAGGGAGGGGACGGCTCCGCTGTCGCGGTTTCGCCCGTGATCGACGTTGCACGGCCCGGCGGCGACCGTGGACCTGCCAGGACTCCAACGTCGCGCTCGGGGCGCCCCGCGCATCTCGGCGGTCCGGGTAGCGGCGGCGGGCGGCCCGCTGCCACCTGGCCCAACCCCTCCACATCAGTGTCAAGGACATGATATCAAGTGCTTGTGTTCGCCTCGGGGGCCGTATAGATTTCAGCCAGAGCGTTCTGGGGCAGCCCGATTCCAGCGCACACTCCCCCGGACCAGCGCTGTCATCTGAGGTAGAGGAGTAGCAGTGGCTCGTTGGCCCAAGCCGCCCGAAGGTAGTTGGACGGAGCACTATCCGGAGCTCGGGACCGAGCCGGTGTCCTACGAGGACTCGATCTCGCCGGAGTTATACGAGCTCGAGCGGGAGGCGATTTTCAAGCGCGGCTGGCTGAATGTCGGGCGGGTGGAGCTGCTGCCGAGGAACGGCAGCTACTTCACCAAGGAGATCCACATTGCCAAGACGTCGATCATCGTCTTGCGCGACAAAGACGGCAAAGTGCGGGCATTCCACAACATTTGCCGCCATCGTGGCAACAAACTGGTGTGGAATGATTTCCCTGGCGAGGAGACGAGCGGTACTTGCAGGCAGTTCACCTGCAAGTACCACGCCTGGCGTTACGACCTCGACGGGTCGCTGAATTTTGTGCAGCAAGAGGGCGAGTTCTTCGGCCTCGACAAGAATGACTACGGCCTCGTCCCCGTCCATTGCGACGTCTGGGAGGGCTTCATCTTCATCAACCTCGCCAAGCAGCCCGAGCAGTCGCTGCCGGAATTTCTCGGGCCGATGGTCACCGCGATCGAGGGTTACCCCTTCGACAAGATGACCGAGCGTTGGTACTACCGCTCCGAGGTGAAGGCGAACTGGAAGCTCTACATGGACGCCTTCCAGGAATTTTATCACGCACCCGTGCTGCACGCGAGGCAGTACCCGGCGAAGTTTGCCAACGCCGGACAGCAGAAGGGTTTCGAGGCGCCGCACTACCGGATCGACGGTCCGCACCGCCTGGTGAGCACAGCCGGGATCCGGACGTGGGAACTCGACCAGGACATGCGCAAGCCGATAGACGATATCTGCCGCAGCGGAAATTTCGGGCCGTGGGATATTCCCGACCTCGGCGTCGAGAAGATGCCGCCCGGCGTGAACCCCGCCGGTTGCGACCCGTGGGGGCTCGACTCGTTCCAGCTCTTCCCGAACTTCACGATCCTGATCTGGGGACTGGGCTGGTACCTCACCTACCATTACTGGCCGACGGCGTACAACAGCCACATCTTCGAGGGAACGCTCTATTTCGTCCCAGCGAAGACGCCGCGCGAGCGCGTGGCCCACGAGCTCACCGCGCTGACGTTCAAGGAGTTCGGCTTGCAGGACGCCAACACTCTCGAGGCGACGCAATCGATGCTGGAGTCCCGGGTGGTGGACCGGTTCCCGCTGGGTGACCAGGAGGTGCTGTGCCGGCACCTTCACAGGGAGACAGCCAAGTGGATCGACGACTACCAGCGCGGACGTGCGGGGGTATGACAGACGTGATCGAAATGCTGCCCAAGGAGTTCGCCGACCTCGAGCCATTCGTGGCTGACTGGTGCCTGCCGACCGAGCCAGAGCGTTACGACAAGCGCCTCGCCACCTCGATGGACGACATGCAGGCGTATTACGACGTCATCACGCCACGCGCCGAGGCGGCGCTGACGTACCTCGACCAGTACAGCCTGGACGACATGCCGGAGGAGGCGCTCAGGCTGCTGTACATGCTGTATTCGATGGTCATGGTGTCGTTCCCGGTCGAGTGCTGGCACCAGCAGCGCATCCCTGACTCGGGTGCGGCGCAGCTCGACTGCCTGGTTGCGCCGGTCCCGTGAGCGACGCGATCGTCCTTCGGGCCCATCGCTGGGTCGACATCGATGCCGGGTTGGTGAGGTCACCTGCGGTGATCGTGGTGGAGGGCAACCGCATAGTCGCGGTATGCCCCACCGAGCTTCCGGCGACGGCGACCGAGGTCGACCTGGGCGACGTCACGCTCCTGCCCGGACTGATGGACATGGAGCTGAATCTGCTCATCGGCGGTCCCGGTGGCCCAGACGGGCTGCCGAACCCGATGCACGGCGTCCAGGACGATCCGGTATACCGCACCCTGCGGGCCACCGTGAACGCCCGCGCGACACTGCTGGCGGGCTTCACGACCGTGCGCAACCTGGGGTTGATGGTAAAGACCGGCGGCTACATGCTCGACGTCGCGCTGCAGCGGGCGATCGACCAGGGTTGGCTCGAAGGCCCGCGCATCATCCCGGCCGGGCACGCCGTCACGCCGTACGGCGGCCACCTCGACCCGACCGTATTCCAGCGGCTTGCGCCCGGGATCATGCCGTTGGGTGTGGCCGAGGGCATCGCCAACGGCGTGGGCGAGGTACGCGCCTGTGTTAGGTACCAGATCCGTCATGGCGCGAAGGTGATCAAAGTATCGGCGTCCGGTGGCGTGATGTCGCACTCCACGTCGCCGGGCTCGCAGCAGTACTCCGACGAGGAGTTCGAGGCCATCACCGACGAGGCACACCGTGCGGGGATCCGGGTCGCCGCCCACGCCGTCGGCGACTCCGCAGTCCAGGCCTGCATCCGGGCCGGCGTGGACTGCATCGAGCATGGCTTCCTCGCCACGCCCGAGTCGATCCAAATGATGGTCGATCACGGGACGTTCCTCGTGTCGACGACATACCTCACCGAGGCGATGGCGATCGAGCGGGCGGCTCCCGAGCTGCAGAAAAAGGCCGCGGAAATCTTCCCGCGGGCCAAAGCGATGCTGCCCAAGGCGATCGCCGCCGGGGTAAAGATCGCCTGCGGGACCGATGCGCCGGCGATCCCGCACGGCCAGAACGCCAGGGAACTCGTCGCGCTGGTCGACCGCGGCATGACGCCGATACAGGCGCTGCGCGCTGCCACGGTCACGAGCGCCGAGCTCATCCAAATGGACGACGAGCTCGGCCGCCTCGCGGCTGGCTACCTCGCCGACGTCATCGCCGTCCCCGGCGACCCGTCCGAGGACATCACCACCACACAGGACGTCCTGTTCGTGATGAAGGAAGGTCGTATCTACAAACATGTCTGAGCAGCACGCACAGCACGTCGCCGTCGTGACCGGCGGCGCCTCGGGGATGGGTCGCTCGATCTGCGAGCAGCTCGCGGCGCGCGGGCACCGCGTCGCGGTGCTCGACATCAACGGTGACGCGGCGCAGGCCGTTGCCGACGAACTCCGCTCCGCCGGTGCCGACGCGCTGGCGTGCCGGGTCGACGTGGCAGACCGGCCGTCTGTCGATGACGCGTTGGGGAAGGTGCGCAGCGAACTCGGGCCCGTGGCGATCCTGGTAACCAGCGCAGGCGTGACGGCGTTCGAGCCCTTCACCGAGATCACCCTCGAGTCCTGGCGCCGCGTCCTCGACGTCAACCTGACCGGTACGTTCCACTGTGTCCAAGCGGCGATCCCCGACATGGTTGATGCCCGATGGGGTCGGATCGTGACGATCTCGTCGTCGAGCGCCCAGCGCGGCACGCCCGGGATGACGCACTACGCGGCGTCGAAGGGCGGCGTCATCACTCTGACGAAGTCGCTGGCCCGCGAGTTCGCACCATACGGGATCACCGTCAACACCATCCCGCCGTCCGCCATCGACACACCGATGGCGCGCCAGTCCCAGTCCGTCGGCAACCTGCCCAGCCGCGAGGTCATGGCCCAGGCCATTCCCCTGGGCCGCCTGGGTACAGGCGATGACATCGCTGCCGCCTGCGTGTTTCTCTGCTCTGAGGGGGCGGGTTACATCACCGGGCAGGTCCTCGGCGTCAACGGGGGGTCGGTCATATGACCCACCCGGCCCTGCTTCCGCACGACCAGTAGGGCGACGAAGCACGGGCCGTGTTCCCGATCCTTCGGTTCCAGGACCGGGCGGTTCACCTGCCGTCGCAGCACCGCCACCTGATGTCGCAGGACGAGGAGCTCCACGTCTTTCGCGGTGTCGCCACGCACGCGGAGCAACATCAGTCCGAGAGCGTTGCGTGTCAGGGCGTAGAGCAGCGACCACACCATGACCATCCAGCCTGCCCGAGGTGGGCCCTGTCCGGCGGGCAAACGCGCAGGTCACCGCTCGAATCGGGGTTCTGGAGCCCCACAGGGTTCTTCAGCCGGCGGCGCGGCGGGTCCGGCGGCGTCGGCCCAGCGCGCGGCCCGCGGCGGTGAGGCCGAGACCGACGGCGAGTGACGCGATGTTGAGAAGCCAGTAGAGCGGGTTGATGTCCTCGGGTGTGTCCGCGGCAACAACGATTGTCTGGATGACGAGGATGATCGCGAACACGATGGCGGTGATCAGGTAGGCGGTGCGGCGCCCGGAAATGTAGACGCCGAGCGGAACGGGCAGCAGTAGCATCGCGAACTGAACCATGACAGATCTCCTTTACGGGGTACATAGGAAACACAGGAAACGCGAGATCGCGGCAACCGAATAGAAGGCGTCGACGGCGCGCGACAAGAACGGCCTGGGTGTCGTAGCCGATCAGGATGGGATGAAGAGAAACGGGGGCATGGTCTTTCCGGGCACGCCACAGGTGTTTCTGAACCGTTTCAGATGGGATACGAGTTTCGGTACCGCCGGGCGACCAGGAACAGGGATCGAGTGATGCTTACGTGCTATGTCGATGCGGGCGTGGTGAGACGGGCGACCAGTTCGGGGGCGCCGTCACCGGAGACCTGCGGCAGGGCCGCCTGGCGGCCGGTGAGCAACAGGACGATCGCCTGGATCGGAGCCTGAACCTCGGGTCCGGTGCCGACGGACCACGACGTGTCCGTGGCGGTCAGGCGGAAACCGGCGATTTCTCGTCTCGCGGGAAAAGGTGGCGGCCATCGCATGGACCATGCGCGGCTGGCGGCGACGGCCGCGGCCTGGACAGGCATCTCGTGCTGGTGGCCCAGCGGTATGGCGATGTCCTGCCCGTGGACGAGGATGTCGATGAGCGTCTCCAGGTAGGTGACCCCGAAGTTGTGCCGCCGCGAGCCGACCGTGCCGCGGATCCCGGCGACGATCCGCGTCGTCGGTACCGTCGCCGCGCGCCGGCGGGCCGCATCGTGGATCGCCCGGTCGAGACTGCCGCGCGCTCGGAGGATCATCCTGACCGCTTCCCCCGGGCCGAGCTGCTGAAGGGTCAGGTGGGCGGCGACATCGCGCACCGTCCAGGCGTCGCAGAGCGAGGGCCGACTCCACTCGTCATCGGACAGCCGCTCCAGCAGGTCAGCGATGCTCTGCCGCTGGGCGTCGATCGCCCGCCACACCATCTCGCGGTCGATGGCGCCGCCGCGGTCTGGTTGCACTTCGGTCATTCCGTCCCCTCTGGGTTCCGCGGGCGGATAAGGCTCGACACGAGCGCGGTGATCTGCCGGGTCGGGTCGAACGCCGGATCGGGCATGGCCAGCTGATGCAGGACGATGCCGGTGAAGTGGTTCATGATGACGGGGGTGTCACGCTCGGGGTCAGTGGATCCGGCGGCCCGAACCCAGTTGGTGAACCACGTGTTCACGCGCCCGCCGCCGGCGGCCAGCTGGGTCCGAAGCGGTGGGTGGATAGCCGCTTCACCGAGGATCGCGTACCGGGCCAGGGTCAGCGTCCGCTGCGGACCTGTGCTGTCGACGGCGAATCTGACGATGACCTGAGCCAGTTCCTCGGGCGTGGTCGGGCACACCTCGGCGGCGATAGCGTCCCAGTTCTCCCTCTCCCGCTCGACGAACCGGTCCACGACCGCACCGAGGAGGGCGCCCCGGGTCCGGAAGTAGTTGGACGTCGAACCCGCTGGCAGCTGCGCGGCGACATCGACGCCACGGTGCGTGAGACCGCGGACACCTGACTCGCCGACCACGCGGATCGCGGTGTCAAGAAGGTCATCGCGGCGACTGGGCATGACGGGACACTACATCAGTAGTGGGTGCTACTACAAGTGTTGTACTCCGCTCTCGTGGCCGACGAGGCCAGGTGCGTGCCAGTGGGGTGTCAGAACTCGGCCACCGGCGTTGATCTGGTCTTTTAGGCGGCTCGTTCGTATTCGTTGATCAGGCCACCGAGGACAGGCCGGCGCTTGATCCGTGCCGTCGTGACGTCGGTGATCGGGTGGTCGGGTGGTCGGGCCGGGGTGGTTGAAGGCGGAGCGCGCGGTGCGGGCGTCGTCCGTTGTAGTGCCGTGCGTACTCGGCCAGGACGGTGCGCAGGTGCCGCTCACCGACGATCAGCATCCGGTCGGTGACCTCGGTCCGGACGGTTCGTACGAACCGTTCCGCGTAGGCGTTCGCCTGCGGCGTTCGGGGTGGGATCTTGATCGTGGTGATGCCGGCGTCGGCGAGGACCGCGTCGAACGACGCGGTGAACTGTCCGGCCCGGTCACGGACCAGGAACTGGAAGTCGGCCGCCCGGTCACCGAGGTCCATGAGGAGGTTCCGGGCTTGTTGGGCGGTCCACGGTCCGTCGGGGTGGGCGGTGACCCCGAGGATGTGGACGGTGCGGGAGCCGACCTCGATGATGAAGAAGCAGTACAGACGCCGCAGCGTCACCGCGCAGTCGTCAGGTAGCGGGGGCGCGTTGCTGCGCCCCCGCCCCTTCAGAACCCGGCGTGCCACTCGTCGCGGCACCGGGCTCAAGCGGCCCGCG
>NZ_UBIZ01000580.1:0-3536 GCF_900465275.1 Parafrankia sp. Ea1.12
CGGCATAGGCGAGGCCGCCGCCCGTCAACTCCATGAGGCCGGCTTCATCGTTTACGGCGCTGCTCGCCGAGCCGACCGGATGACGGCGTTGGCGGCCTCGGGCGTACGTACGCTCTCGCTCGACGTCACCGATGAGACTTCGACCAAGAACGCGGTCGCTGAGATCCTCGCCGCTGAAGGCCGCATTGACGTTCTTGTCAACAACGCCGGGTACGGCTCATACGGCGCGCTGGAAGACGTCCCGATGCGCGAGGCCCGCGCGCAGATCGAGGTCAACCTGTTCGGTCTGGCCCATCTGACTCAGCTGGTGCTGCCAGCCATGCGTGCCCAGCGCAGTGGCACCATCATCAACATCAGCTCCATGGGTGGACGGTTCGCCACACCCATGGGTGCGTGGTACCACGCCAGTAAGTACGCCGTCGAAGGACTCAGCGACGCGTTGCGCCTGGAGCTCAAGCGGTTCGGCATCGCTGTCCTGCTCATCGAGCCGGGCTCGATCCGGACCGAGTGGGGCGCGATCGCTGCCGAGAAGCTACGCACCACCTCCGGCCAGGGGCCGTACGCCGAGCAGGCAAACGCCATGGCTGCGTCGCTGGAGTCCAGCTCACGCCCTGACGCGAGGATGACTTCACCGACCAGCGTCATCGCCAAAGCCGTCACCAAGGCAGCCACCGCCCGCCGACCCCACACCCGCTACCGCGTCGGCTTCGGTGCCCGGCCGCTCATCTTCCTCAGCAAGATCCTGCCCGACCGGACCTTCGACGCCCTGGTCAAGCGCTCCTCCGGCGTTCCGGCCTGAACCGCCACTGCGGCCACTCCCGCCTGTCGAGCCCGGTTATCGCCCGGGTCCGGGGAGCGGCGCCCGAAGGTCCGTGATCCCGTCCAGGGCGGCGAGGGCGACCAGCGTGCCACCGCCGACGGCCTGGAGCGCACGGGCGCCTGGAGCGGCATCCTGTCGTAGGCGCCGGGCAGCGGGCCGGTGGCGTCCACCCTCCGCCGTGGTGCGGCTGAACCGCGCGACGGCACCCGCCCGCGGGTACGACCCCGCCGGGCACCGGGCCGCGTCAGACCGGGAGGTCGCCCGTCAAGGTGCGCCGTCCAAGCGAACCCGGCCGCCCGAGGCTTCGACCCGGTCGCGGATTCGCACGGCTCGCCGTTCGTCAACGCCGCTCAGGCCACCGGCCTCGGTCGCCGTGACGCTGAAGTGGACCCGCTGCTCGATCCGGGCCGGCGACATAGCTCTACCAGCCCAGATTTGAGAACCTCGACCCGGCGGGATGCGGTGGGTGCTCCCGGCGTCGTTATCGCTGGGGCCTGGGGCCTGGGGCCGCGGTAACCGGCGCCGTGTACGGCCCCACGAACAATTATCCGACATGAATCCGAGTGTGGTGCCGGGAAACAGCGCCGCCCGGTCCCCGCCGAGCTGCGGCGCCCCGCCCAGAACACCCCGGATCACGCTAAGGCGCAGCTCACGGGTACGGCAGTGGCAATGGTGTGTCCCTCCACCTTCCGTCTGCGCGCCCGGCTTTCACCTAAGGACCACCCGCTGGCGAGACAATCTCGGTGACAACGTCTGACCTACGCGTGGGGGTGAACCTTGCGTAACCGGGAGCACCCTCGCGGTTGTCGAGTTGTTGCGTAGTGACGCCGGGTGTTGTGGAAAGGTTTGGTCGAACGCGTCAACCTAATTACGTCAACCGCCGCTCTTAGGAGGGGGAAACACCCGAACGGCAGCTGGGCTATCTCGGCGCGTGGCGCCGCCGTGGCCAGCGCCTACCAGAGCAGGAGCGTCAATGACGGATTGTTCCGACGGCCCTTCCACCATCCTGTCGAAGCGAACGGTCCCGCCGGATGACGCGGCGCGAGGGATCAATCAGGAGGGATCCCATGGATCCCGGCGGCGTCCCACGGCACGTCGGCTGTCCCGCACCCTCGGCAGACTGACGGCACTGGCCCTGACCGGGCTCGTGACCGTGGCGGTCGCCGGCCCGGCGACGGCCGCCGGCCCCGGAGGCGGCCCGGGAAGCGATGGCGGTGGGAGGCCGGCTCCGAGTGTGGACGGGGTGAGGGTTGGCTGGCTGCCCAGCGGCGTCAGCTTCACCAGCGCCGTGCCGAGCACCCGGATCGAGAGCGAAGTCATCATCGGCACGTTCGAGGGTGGCGGCACCACTGTTCGTCTGACAGTCCAGCGGGATACGCCCGAGGCGACGCTCGATGACGTGGCCAGCGCCTACGCGCAGTACTACCCCAGCAGCCAGCGTGGACGGGTCGCGCTGCGGGGCACCGAGGCTGTCACCCTGCTGGCCAGCGGCGGCGGTATCTCCGAGATGACCTGGGTGGAAGGCGACCCGTCCGTCGTGCTGACCGTAAGCGGCCGGGTCGGTGAGAACGGGACCACCCCGCCGGGCCTGCTGCCCGAGGCCGACCTGCTCCGAATCGCCGAGTCGCTCACCGTCGGCCCGGCGCCGACGCCGACGGCCTGGCAGAGGCTGTCGGAGCCGCTGATCCGCGTCGCGTTCGCGGTCGGTCTCAACAGCTCCGAGGCTCCGCCGCGGGTGCCGCTGGCCGCCGTGGAGAACGGCCAGCGCCTGGTCGGCGTGCTGGAGAAGTTCCGCACCACCTACCCGGGGCTGAGCGCGCGGGTCACCGTCAACCAGATCTACTTCTGGGCGCAGGACCACGCCTCGGTCAGGTTTACGGTCGCCTACACCTACCAGGGCCGGTCCGGTTCCATCGGCAGCACCGGCGAGGCGGTCTTCACTCACGGCTCGTGGAAGGTCTCGGAGGAGACCTACCACAGCGTGCTGGGGTTCGCGTCCCTGCTCGGCAGCGCTCCCGCCTAGCCCGTCGACCGGCGGCTCCCCGGAAGCCGCGCGGCCAGGGGGCGCCGCGCCGCCGGAGCCAGTGACTGCCGGCCGACTCTCGGCCTCGGCGCGCCCAGCGGGGCGGCGGCTCGCGTCATGGCGGGCCGCCGCCCCATCGACGTGCACGCAGCGGTGCTGGGCGGCGCGGGCCAATCAATGGGGGCATTGGATGGACGACGCGTCCCACGAGTCGTTCGAGGATTTCGTCACTGCCTCGGCCGACCGTCTGATGAGGACGGCCTTTCTGCTGACCGGTAACCGCCACGCGGCCGAGGACCTGCTCCAGGGTGCCCTGGAGCGCACCTACCAGCGCTGGGGCAGGGAACGCATCATCGCTCCGGAGGCCTATGTCCGCCGTGTGCTGGTGAACGCGGCCTCGAGCCGGTGGCGGTCGCGACAGTTCCGGGAGGAGCCGTTGGACGCGGCGGCCGAACGGGCCGGTGCGGACGGCATGCCGGATCTGGCGATGCGGGACCAGGTGCTGAGGGCCCTGCGCGAACTACCGAAACGACAACGCGCGGTGGTCGTCCTGCGTTACTTCGACGACCTGCCGGAAGCCGCGGTGGCCGAGATCCTCGGATGCAGCGTCGGCTCGGTGAAGACCCACGCGTCACGGGCGCTGGCCCGGCTGCGTGGGAGCCAGCATCTGGGGGATGTCCGCGTCCGAATCGA
>NZ_UBIZ01000578.1:0-6891 GCF_900465275.1 Parafrankia sp. Ea1.12
CGCCCTCGAAAACTGGATCAGTCACTGGAACGAGAACGCCAGGCCCTTCAAGTGGACCAGGACCGCCGACCAGATCATCGACGCGATCGGGCACTACTGCGCGCGAATCTCCGGACCGGGACACTAGTGTCCTGAGTCGCTGATTCGCTGGCAGTAGGCGGCGAGGGTCTCAAGGATCTCGTCGGCGGTCTTGGCCCAGACGAACGGCGGTCCGTAGGGCAGCTATCACGCCGCCGTCGACTGGGATGTCGATCCCGTTGACGAAGCTCGCTTCGTTGGACAGCAGGAAGGCCACCGCAGCAGCCACTTCGTCGGCGTGGCCCTCTCGGCCGAGCGGCGTCTGTTCCACCAGCCAGTCGTTGGTAGATCGAGTCGCTGCCTCCTGCCGGCCCATGGGGGTGTCGATGATGCCTGGTGACACGGAGCAGACCCGGCCGCCGAGCCGGCCGAACCGGGTGGCTTCGCGCTGCACAAGCCGTTGGACCCCACGTTTCGCCCAGATATAAGCTATTCCGGAGTCCTCGATCGTGGATCCGACTGCTTCGTGTATCCGCTCGAGGAAACCTGCCCCGAGTGGGTCGTCGAGCGCAGCCTCAGCGGCCGGATTCGCCCCGCTTGGGTCGAGCAGCGGCGCGATCGAGGCGAAGTGGACGACGGCTGTGCCTTGCGTCGTCAAGGGTAAGAGCGCTTCGCTGAGTAGGGCGGTGCCGACGAGGTCGACGGTCAGGACCTGACGCCAGTCGGCCATGGTCGGAGAGATGCCTGCGGCGTGTGCGACAGCGCGCAGCGTGCCCAATTCCGATACCCGCGACGACAGACATGACAGACCTTCGCGGTCCGTGACGTCGAGGGGAAACGGTTCGACCTTGGCTCTCCGGTCGTCGCCGACGAGGCTCTTCGCTGTCTTTACCGCTGATCCATCGTCCTTGTCAACCAGGAGCAGGACGTCGACGATGTCCGCAAGCCGTGCCGCGCACGCAGTTCCCATTCCGCGCCCTGCGCCCGTCGCGATTCCGATCGTAGGCATGAGGTCAGTCCTCTTCCACTTGTCCCGAGTGTGCCGAGGTATGTGCGCTCGAGGCGTTTGGTGTCGTTGGCGAGTTCCGTGGCGGGGCCTCGTAGGACGATGGTGCCGTGGTTGAGGACGGCGGCGGTGTCGGCGACTTCGAGCGCGAGGTTCACGTGCTGTTCGACGAGGACTACGGCGCTGCCGTGGTCGGTGGCGATGCGGCGGACGGTGTCGAACAGCGCCTCGGCCACATGCGGTGCCAGGCCCATGCTGAGCTCGTCGACCAGGAGCACCTTGGGCTGCTGGATCAGAGCCCGTGCCATCGCGAGCATCTGTTGCTCGCCGCCGGACAACGCCCCCGCGGGTAGGGTCCACCGCCGCTCCAGAGCAGGGAAGATTTCCAGCATCGACCGGGTTTTCGGGCCGCGACCGCGAGCGCCGCGTACACTCCCCCGTTACCCAGCCCGAGAAGGAGCGAAGCGACGCGGTCCATCACGATCTCCCGACGTTGTTCCGGTCAAGCCTGCGTTGCTGAACCTGAGCCGGTTCAGTCCTCGATCGGAGTGACGCCGAGCGCCTTGTACTCGGCGGGTTGGCCGTCGGAGTTCAGCGTCGTGACGAGGCCTCCGCGGACGCAGACCGAGGGTGATTTCGGGTCGGCCTTGCCGTTGCAGCGGAACCGCATGCCCTCCACGCCTGGAAGGTCCTTCTCCGGCATCGACTTGAGTGCGGCGATGATGGACTCGGAGGTGACGTCCCCGGTGATCCCTTCGACGCCCGACTGGAGGGCGGAAATCGTCGTGAACATGCTCATCCCGAGGACCTGGCTGGTGTCGACGTCGTCGCCGTAGGTCTCCACGACGGCGTTGTAGAGGCGGGTCGAGGAGTTGTCGAGCCCGATCGGCGCCGAGGCGGCGACGACCGTCCCTTCCAGCAGGTCCCCGGGAACACCCTTGCGCGTCGCGTCGGTGATGCACTGCGAGATGGCGCTGATCTGGCCTTCGTACCCGACGGCCCGCAGGCCGTTCATGGCGCTGATGCAGAACGCGTCGTTGCCCACGATGAACACGACCCCAGTGTCGCCGTCCACGACGTTCTGCATCTGCGGCGTCATGTCAGCCGTGCCCGGTGGCACCGGAACGAGATCGAAGTCGATGCCCGCGTCCTCGAACAGCGCCGGGGCGACGTTCTGTACGAGGTTCAGCGCGGCCGGCACGTCGATCACGACCGACGTCACCTTTGTGGCGTCCCGTTCCTCCGCGAGCTGCACGGGAAGGTCGATTACGGCGAAGGAGGAGTCGGTCAGGATGAAGGTCGACTCGCCATCGGCCAGCGGGCCGGCACCGCTCGAGGCGAACAGCACCACAGGGACGTGTCCTTCGTGCAGCGGCTCCCAGACGCTGTCCGAGACAGCCGAGTTGCCCATGAGGACGGCGACGACGTCCTCTTCGATCATCTGGTTTCCGCAGTCGGTGCCCTTGGCGGGGTCTCCCAGCGTCTCGCACTTCACCAGCTCGATGGGCCTACCACCGATACCGGAGCGGCGCTCGTTCAGGAACGCGACGGTCGCGTCGGCCGCCGCCGGCTCGACGGACGTGTCCGCGCCGGCGCTCTTGCCGTCGGTGACCAGACCGATCCGTACCGGCTCGCCCTGCGCCGGCGCCGATGGCCCGAGCACGTCCGCTGTGTTCCCGCCAGTGGCAGGTGTTTCAGCTGAGCCGTCGTCGCCAGAACTACACGCGGCGACAAAAAGCAGGCTAGCAGATAAGGCGGATAAGGCTGCTAAACGCTTTCTCGCGATCGGTCGCCGCGCCCGTGACTGAGCCAGACTGCCGGGCGGTACGGTCGTAAGGTGCATGTTCTTCCCATCTAATGGTCGAGTAGTCCGACAGGTCGCCGGTCAGAGAGCGACACATGACGTCAACAGCGAACGACGGCGTTAACGCCTTAGTTGAAAGTTTTTCGAGGTTCACACGGAGGGCAGGTGGGCGAGAACAGCGCGGGCCGGCGCCGCTACCATCACAGATGACAGTGGCCCTGCGGGAGACTCTCTTTATTCCCTCTGTGCCGACTCTGCTTGGCGGGGTCAACCGCGCGCGGCGTCGACAGCCCGCTTTCTGAGTATTTCCTGTGAGGAATATCCCGGCTACCGGTTCACCGTCGCACTGGGTCAGTCGAGGTACTGCAGTGTTTTTCGGTGTGGCCGGTCGATCGAGAGCCGGGTCATCGCCCTGTCGTAGCCGCCGCTACCTCCTGCCCCGCCCACCGGTGCAGGGGCGGACGGTGCCGGCACTGTCGTGAGCTGCTACCCGTGCAGGCGAGCCCAGGCGTCGTCCGCGCTCGCCTGCAGCGCTTCGCCCTTGGCGAACCCGTAGTAGGCCGAGAACTGCAGTACGACCTCGTCCATCTCGGCCTTGGTGATGTCGCCGGACTGCAGTGCGGCGCCGACGTGCGCGATCAACGGCATCGGCGAGTCGTCGACGGCGACGCTCGCGACGGTGACGAGTCGGCGGTCGCGGCGGCTGAGGCCCGGCCGCTGCCAGACGTGGCCGAACACGTAGCTGAGGATGCCTGCGTGGGTGTACGGCGAGTCGGGCTTGGGTGCCGGCAAGCCGTTGACGTCCTCGAATTCCTTCACGCCGCGCTCAAGTCGTTGGGCCCAGTCGTTCGGGCCGAGTGTGGCATCGGCCAGCATCGGCCACGGCGTCGCGTCCTCGCCGCGTGCGGTCCGGATACGCACCCACTGCCGACGGATCACGCCTTCGACGTGGGACGCCTTGGGCCAGCCGCAGTAGACGGCGAACTGCAGCACGAACTCGAGCATCTCTTCCAGGGACATGTCTTCGCTGTTCAGGGCGGCGTAGACGTGGTCGTCGATGGGTTGCGGCGAGTCGGCCGCCGCGACGCAGGTGAGGGTGACCCACCGGCGGTCGCGGCGGCTGAGTCCGGGCCTCGGCCAGACCTGGCCGAACACGAACTCGTGGGTCGCCTGTTCGAACGGCGTGGTCTTGACAGGCGGGTCGACGGTCATGACCTCGCGGTAGGTCTGGACGGCTGGCGGGTGGGTCACGCGGGTACCTCCCGGCGCTGCATGAGACGTGTTGCTGAACTGTAAGAGGATTGACTCACTTTCGTCCAGAGTGCTTCTATGCAGCCATGCCGATGGTGACTCGCTCGACGAAGGAACAGATCGTGCTCGCCGCGGAGCGCCTGTTCGCGCTGCACGGGATCGAGGGGGTGTCGATGCGCCAGATCAGGGTGGCGGCAGGCAACGGCAACAACTCGGTGGTGCAGTACCACTTCGGCTCGAAGGACCAACTGGCCCAAGCGATCTTCGAGTATCGGCTTCCTCGCCTGCACGAGCGGCGCACCCTGCTGGTCGCCGAGCTGCGCCCGAAGGATCTGCGCTCGTGGGTCGAGTGCCAGCTTCGGACGGTCCTGGAGCAGAGCGAGCAGCCCGGCAGCCACTACCTCAACTTCGTGGCGATGCTCTGGCAGTGCGGCCGCCGTGACGTGTTCGAGAGCATGCCGGAGGAGTTCCGGAGCTCGGTGACGGCATTCGACCAGCAGTTGAAGGCGCTGCTGCCGCACATCGCCGAGCCGCTGCGTACCCACCGCATCACCCACGCGATGACGTCCATCGTGCACGCCGGTGCTGACCGGGAGCGGGCCCGGTCAGGCGGTCAGGCCGTCCTTCCCTTCGCCGTCGAGGTGATGAGCCTCCTCGACGGCATGGTCGGCTTCCTCGAGGCCCCGGTCTCCGAGGCCGCACTCGCGACCCTCGACGGCACCGACCCCGCCGGCGTCGCCTGGCGGACGTTCCTGTGATCAAACGCCAGACGTCCCTTTGACCAACGGAGTAGATCAGCAATGAGCGTGGACCTCGACAACGCGGTCGCACTGATCACGGGAGCTGGCAGCGGTATCGGCCGAGCCGCGGCCCGTTCCTTCACCGCCCGCGGTGCCCGGGTCGTCGTGACCGACGTCGACGGCGCCCGCGCTACCACGGTGGCCGCCGAGTGCGGCGACCATGCCGCGGCGGCGAAGTGCGACGTGACCAGCCTCGCCGATCTGGAGGCCGCCCGGGATCTCGCCCTGGACCGGTTCGGGCGCATCGACATCGTGATGAACAACGTGGGCATCCTCGCCGTCGGCGCCCCGGAAGACATCCCGTTCGAGGCGTGGCAGCGCGTCGTCGACGTCAACCTTCTGGGCGTCGTGCGCAGCAACCTCGTCTTCCTGCCGCTGCTCCTCGAACAGGGGTCGGGCCACGTCGTCAACACCGCGTCGACCGCAGGCCTGCTGCCCTACGGCTTCGACCGCCTCCCCTACACCGCGACGAAGCACGCCGTCGTCGGCCTGTCCGAGGCACTGGCCCTCTACCTTCGGCCCCGGGGCATCGGAGTGACCTGCCTGTGCCCGGCAGGCGTCGCCACCAACATCATCGAACAGATCAGCTTCTACGGCGATCCGAACCCGCCACGAGGCCCCAGCTTTCCCGTCGTGGACGCGGAATCCGTCGGCGAGCTCGTGGCCGACGCCGTCGTCCAGGACCGGTTCCTGCTCCTCACCGCGCCGGAGGCGGCCGACGAGCTCCGCGAACGGGCCGCCGACCTCGACGCCTACCTGGCCCGGCTCGTCAGCGATTACCAATGAGCACTCCGGTCGGTCCTGCCACGGAACGACGCGCTGTTTCGGATCGTGCTCGTCCGTCCTATGGAACGTTCGCTACGGGCGTCGTCGCCCGCGTTCGAGGAGGTTGTCTGATGGTGCGAGTCGGGTTCATCGGGCTCGGCAGCCAGGGCGCGCCGATGGCACGTCGAGTCGTCGAGGACGGCTACCCGCTCACCGTCTGGGGGCGTCGCCCGGAAACGGTGGCGCCGTTTGCCGATACCGCCGCCACCGTCGTCTCGACGCCCGCCGAGGTCGGGGCCGCCAGCGACCTCGTCGGCCTCTGCGTGGTCGCCGACGCCGACGTCGAAGACGTACTGCTGCGCCCCGACGGCGTCCTCGCCGGCATGGCCCCCGGCGGCGTCATAGCCGTCCACTCCACGATCCACCCTGCGACCTGCCACCGCCTCGCGGAGAAGGCCGCCGGCCACGGCGTCACGCTGATCGACGCGCCCGTCAGCGGCGGCGCGCCGAGTGCCGCAGCGGGACGGCTGCTCGTGATGGCCGGTGGCGACGAGGTCGCCCTGACCCGGTGCCGTCCGGTCTTCGAAACCTTCGGCGACCCCGTCCTGCACCTCGGCGCCCTCGGCAGCGGCCAGGTCGCCAAGGCGCTGAACAACCTCGTGTTCACCGCGCAGATCGCCGTCGGCCTCACGACGTTCGGTTTCGCCGACGGGTTGGGCGTCGACCGTGCTGCCCTCGCCAGGGTGCTCGCCAACGGCAGCGGCGGAAGCCGCGCCGCCGCGATCCTGGCGCGCTCCGACTTCGACACCTCCGGCATCGCGCAACACGCACCGGTCCTGCGCAAGGACATTGACATCGCCCTCGACCTCGCCAAGGCCGGCGGCGTAACCGACCAACCCCTGCTCTTCGAGCTGGCGGACACCGCCCTGCGCCTGTTAGGACACCACCGATGACCACCCCAGCCACCGCCGTCGTCGACGTCACGGGCCGCGTGCCGATCGACGGGCGCCACCACGTCACCACCTGGGTATTCCCGCCCACAGCCGGAACAGCGGGGCCGGTGCCGTTACTTTTCTGCCTGCCCGGCGGTAGTTACACAAAGGCGTACTGGCACCTCGAAGTCCCCGGCCGCACCGGCTACAGCTTCGGCGAGCATATGGCGGCTCAGGGCATGCTCGTCATCGCTGTCGACCACCTCGCCACCGGCGAGAGCTCCCGGCACCCCCGAGCCGCCGAACTCACTCCCG
>NZ_UBIZ01000577.1:0-2098 GCF_900465275.1 Parafrankia sp. Ea1.12
GCCGGGCCCTCGCGGGCGCGTGGGCGGCGGGGGCGGCTGAGGCGGCCAGTAGGCTTGACCACGCGGGCCGCGGGAACTGCGACGTGCGCGGCGCCGTCAAGACGCCTGGGATTCTCGGGCGGAAGCCTCTCGCAAAAGGGTGTTGTGCATGGCGACGGACGAGTCCACGGCGGGTCCCCGCTCCGGGTATCTCACCGACTCGGTGGCCTCCGCCGCGGCCGCCGCCGCGGACGGGACGGCCGTCCGCCTCGCCGGCCGGGTGGTGCTCTGGCGACGCATGGGCGGGCTGGTCTTCGGCCACATCCAGGACCGCGCCGGCCGGGTCCAGGTGTCGCTGTCCCGGGACGAGCTCGGGGTCGAGACCTTCCAGGAGTGGGCCCGCGCCGTCAAGATCGGCGACTTCGTCGGCGTCACCGGAACCCTCTACACCACCCGCCGTGGCGAGAAGACCGTCGGCGCCTCCGAGCTGGTCGTCCTGAACCGCACGGTGCGCGCCCTGCCGGACAAGTGGCAGGGCCTGTCGAACATCGAGGCCCGGCTGCGCCGGCGCTACCTCGACCTGCTGGTGAACAGCGACTCCCGGGAGCGCTTCCGTACCAGGGCCCGGACGATCTCCCGCATCCGCCGCTTCCTCGACGACAACGACTTCCTCGAGGTCGAGACGCCGATGCTGCAGGAAGCGGCGTCGGGCGCGGCCGCCCGTCCCTTCGTCACCCACCACAACGCCCTCGGCGAGGACTTCTACCTGCGTATCTCGCCGGAGACGTTCCTCAAGCGGGTCGTCGTCGGCTCCCTGGACCGCGTCTACGAGCTCGGCCGTAACTTCCGCAACGAGGGCATGGACCCCTCGCACCTGCAGGAGTTCACGATGCTCGAGTGGTACGCGGCCTACTGGGACTACCGCGACAACATGCGCTTCGTCCGCGAGATGATCCTGGCCGTCCTCGACGACGTCTTCGGCAGCCGGACGGTGACCTACGACGGCGTGAAGCTCGACTTCGGCGCCGACTGGCCCGAGCTGGACTACCGGGCCGAGGTCGCCCGGCGGACAGGCATCGACCTCACGGTCGTCCGTGATCTGCCGACCCTGCGGGCGCGCATCAGCGAGCTGGGGCTCGAGGTCGACGACGCGGCCTCCTACGCGGCGCTCGTCGACCTGCTCTACAAGAAGGCCGTCCGCCCGCACCTCGTCCAGCCGTGTTTCCTGGTGCACCATCCGGCGGAGCTCGTCCCGCTGGCCCGGCGCAGCGACGAGGACCCGTCCCGGCTCGACATGTTCCAGGTCGTCGTGAACGGCTGGGAGCTGGTGAAGGCCTACTCCGAGCTCGTCGACCCGGTCGAGCAGCGTCGCCGCCTCGAGGAGCAGGCCGAGCTGCGCGCCGCCGGCGACGACGAGACCATGATGCTGGAAGAGGACTTCATCGAGGCGATGGAGTACGGGATGCCCCCGATGTCCGGGCTCGGCATCGGCATCGACCGCCTCATCGCCCTGCTCACCGATGCCCCGACGCTGCGGGAAGTAGTCCTGTTCCCGCTGATGCGAGACTCCCGCCGCGGCCAGACCGACCCAGCCGCCGGCAACGACGCGAACGCCGCCGACACATCTGACACATCTGACACGACTGCCGCGGACCCAGGCGCCGGCTGACGCGGGGTCGCGTTGACCGGGCGTCAGCTGACACGGGGCCGTGTCGACCCGAGTCGACACACGGGTTCAAGGTCGCTGATGAGACTGCGGCGGATTCCCCATATCACGCCGAGGAAAACATTCGAGGAGCCGGCCGTGTCGCTGGCGTCGATACGTCATAGTTTCTGAGTCGTGGATTTGCCGGCAGACGGAATGGGCCAGCGCCTGGTCCAGGCACGGAATCCCTCAAGCTGTCGTCCACCGGGTGTTGGGCGCTAAAGGGGTAGGTGACCGAGCACAGGCTGCCGTGGTCATCCAACCAACTCCGTGTTCAAACCCCGAGTGCATCAGCGCTTGACTGAATGTGTGGCGGGTGAATGAGTCCATGGACTCATTCACCCGCCACACATGTTTTTGGAGGGTGTGGCCGGGGGTGAGGGGCTGGGGTTGACCTCTACTTCGGTTTAGGTG
>NZ_UBIZ01000575.1:0-12072 GCF_900465275.1 Parafrankia sp. Ea1.12
GTCCCCTTCACCTTTCGGATCCAGGTAAGCCATCGAACCCAGGAACCTCCCTCCGAGTCCCTCCCGGCTGGGCCGGGGATACAACCAGGCGCCTCATGGCGCACTACCAACGGTCCGCGACGTGCAGCCGCGAACCGTACCAGCGGGTCTTGTAGTCGAGTTGCCGGCGGATCTCACCCATCCCGACGTCCGAGACGGCGCGGGCGAGCCGCCGGTTGCGGACCATCCCGGCGACGTGCAGATCCTCGACCACGATCACGTCGTGGGACCGGGCGAGCCGTGTCGTGAGCTTGTGCAGCCCGTCGCGGCGCTGGCTCGCGACCCGGACATGGATCGTCGCGAGCTGGCGGCGCGCTGCCGGCGCCCAGCGCTGCCCGGCTTCGACCGGGCATAGGCCCGCGACGCGCGACGCAGTTTCCGTAGCGCGGCGGCGTGCCGTTTCGGGTTCGCCACCGTCTCGCCGCTGGAGAGGACCGCGAGGTGTTTCACGCCCAAGTCGACGCCGACCGTGCCGCCCGTCCGCTGACGGCGGGTCGGCCGTTCAGAAACGTCCCGGTCGGCCTCGACGGTGAACGCCACGAGCCAGCGGCCAGCCGTCCGGGACACCGTCGCGCCGCCCAGCCGCGCCCGGCCGTCCGCCAGCCGCGACGTGAGCGCGCCCATCGGCTCGTGGACCTTGACCCGGCCGATTCGGGGCAGCTTCACGTGCAGGTCGCCGGCCGGGCCGTAGGCACCGGTGGTGTAGCGGAACGAGTCGCGGGCTTTCCCGCGCTTCTTGAACCGGGGAAAGCCGACCCGGCGGCCCTTCCGCTTTCCCTTCCGGGAGTCGGTGAAGTTCTTCAGTCCACAGGCAAGCTGGTCCAGCCCGGCCGAGTACGCCTCCTTCGAGCACTCGTCCCACCACGGGGCGACCTCCCGCTTGGCAGCGTTCCAGGCAAGCCGCAGCGCGGGCAGCGTCCACGGCACCGGGGTGAGCAGGTCGCCGTCCAAGCCGTAGGACTTCTCCGCGTCGCGCTGCGCAAACGCGGCCTTCACCCGGGCCAGGCCCCAGTTGTAGGCGAACCGGGCCGCCCCCGCGTGGCGACGCAGGTTCGCGGCCTGGACGTCGTTCGGGTCGAGCGCGAACCGATACGCCTGCAACGTCCTCATTCGGCCGCCTCAGTGGCAGCGGCGACCGCGCGGCGGGCTCGGTTCGCGGCGGCGCGGCGGCCGTACAGCCGGGCGCACATCGAGGTCAGGATCTCGGTGATGTCGCGGACCAGGTCGTCATCGACCTCGGCCGGGTCCACGACGAGTAGGCGGCGGGCGACCGCCCGACTCACCCGTCCGGCCGCGTTCAGCCCGGCCACCAGGTCGACGGCACGGCGCTCCCGGGCGGCGGAGATCATCACCCGGGAGACCGCCTCGAGCCGCTCGGCCGGCGGCTGCCGTGGGGCGAGCAGGAAGGGCGCCGCGGAGGCCACCGCCTCCGCCGCCACGGCGCTCACCACGCTCTCCCAGTCCAGGACGGGGCTGGCGACATCGACGTGATGGCCGAGCCCGGCGAGGCACTCGGCGGCCCGCACGGCCGCCTGGGCGATCTCGCCGTCGACCGCGGCACCGGACCACGCCCGGGTGGTGACGGCCACCCGCAGCCGCCCCGGGTCGGCGGTGACCTCGTCGGCGTAGCGGCCGGTGGGCGGCGGGGCGGTGAACGCGTCACCGAGCCCTGGGCCGGCGACGACGTCCAGGAGCCGGGCGGTGTCGCGGACCGTTCTGGTCAGGGCGAACTCGGAGAGCATCCCGAGCAGGCCCATCCCGGTGTCGGCGCCGACGGGGGTGCGCCCGCGGCTCGGCTTCAGCCCGGCCAGCCCGCAGCACGACGCGGGGACGCGCAGCGAGCCCGCGCCGTCGTTGCCGTGGGCCAGCGGAACCGCGCCGGCCGCGACAAGGCCCGCGGCGCCGCCGCTGGAGCCGCCGACCCCGCGGTCGAGGTTCCAGGGGTTGCGGGTCGGTCCGTACCGGACCGCCTCGGTGGCGAAGTTGAGGCCCAGCTCCGGCGCGGTCGTCAGGCCCATCGTGACCAGCCCGGCCGCCCGGAAGCGGGCCATGAGCTCGTGGTCCTCCTGGGCCGGCACACCCGGGCCGAGGGCGCGGCTGCCGCAGTAGAAGGGAACTCCCCGGGCCATCGGGCCGATGTCCTTGATCAGGAACGGCACTCCGGTGAACGGGCCGTCCCCGTGATCGAGCGCCGGGGTGAACAGCGGCGCGGCCAGCCCGTTGATCTTCTCGTTCACCGTCTCCAGGGCCCGCCGGGCGGCCTGTTCGACCTCGGCGGCGCTGACCTCGCCCCGGCGGATCAGCCCGCTCAGGCCGACCCCGTCATGGCATGCGTACTCGTGAGTCTCCATCGATCTTTCCTGTTCGGAGGCAGGGGACATCGGCGGCCGGCCCCGTCCGGGCACCGGCCGCGAGGTTGATCGTTTCGATGGCGACTCAGGCTCGCATGCGGCGCATGCATCCCCCCTCCGGCCGGCCGCCGTCCATTGGGTTTCCGGCTGGCAGCGGGGCTGCGGGCCCACTCGGACGGCGCTACCCGGAGTACGTCACCCGGAGTACTTCGTCAGCACGCGGAACGTCAGGAAACACCGGGTGGAAATCCCGGGAAAACGTCGCCGGTATGCGCTCGCCGGCATTCCGGGCCGGCGGCGCGGTGTTCGGACGGCCGTTCATCGAGCGGGCGCCGGCGCGACAGCGGGCGTTCGACCCCACGTCCCCAGCGTCGGCGAGTGCGGCCCGGCCGCCCGGACCCCGCACGGAAACCTGCTGGTCACGATGCTCGTACAGGCTCGCGGGAGACGCCGCGGGCGGTCGCTGGAACAGGTACTCCCGCGGAGTTCCGCAGGGAAACCTGACGGTCACCCTTTGGAGCCCCACACCGGCACCACGGTGCATAAGAACCGTACGCGCCGTTCGCGACTTCCGTCTTGTGTGCGATGGTTTGTGTCGAGAGGTTCCAGGCTGTTATTGACGGGCTGAAAAGGTGATCGGTGTGGTCGACGGACGTCCGGCGCAGGAGGCTCGGCGGGCCGGAGGCCGGGCGGAACGGGCCATCCGGATCACCACCGTGATCGCGGTGGCCACGGTCGCGGCCGTGGCGGGTTTCGTCTCCTACCGCCACATGCGCGGCGTCGCCCTGCAGTACGGCGAGGACGCGATGACCTCGGCCGTTCTCCCGTTCAGCGTGGACGGGCTGATCGTGGCCGCGTCGATGACGATGCTGGCCGACCGGCGGGCCGGCCGGCGGCGGTCCTGGCTGTCCTACACACTGCTGATGCTGGGGGCGTGCGCGTCACTGGCGGCGAACGTCCTGCACGCCGAGCCGACCACCGCAGCCCGGATCATCGCCGGCTGGCCTCCGCTGGCACTGCTCGGCTCGTACGAGCTGCTCATGCGCCAGATCCACCCGACCAGCCGGCGGACAGCCCGCCAGCAGGCCGCCGCCGCGGCGCCGGCCGACGTCCCGACTGTCGATCCCCAGGCTGATGGCCCAGCTGCCGGTGGGCAGCCGGGCGGTGGGCAGCCGGTTCCGGCGCCGGGGTCCATTCCGCCGCAGCGGCAGCGGATGCCCGCCGTCGGCGGCGACTTCCCGGCTGGCACCCCCGCTCCCGCCGCGACAGCTCCCGCGGCGACCGACAACGCTGTGGCCGACAACGTTGTGGCCGACAGCACGGTGGCGGTGGTCGACCTCTCGGTGACCGCACCCATGGTCACGCCCGCCCCCGCGACGGCCCAGGCCCTCGACCCGGCACCCGGGCGGACGCCTGCGCCGGGCCCGGCCGTCCCGACAGGCGCCTCGGCAACCGTCCCGACAGACGGGCCGGCGTCCACGGCCGGGGCCGGCTCCGCCGGCGGAGTGGACACCGTGGACTCCTCGGTGAAGCGCGAGGCGATCATTCGCGCGCTGGACGAGACCGGCGGTTCGGCGACCGCGGCGGTCACCCTGCTCGGCCGGTGGGGCATCACGGTGAGCAAGAGCTGGGTGTACCAGGTGCGCAAGGAGACCCGGCACGCCGACGTGCAGACCGGGCCGCTGGTCATGCCCACCCACCGTGCCCATCCCGCCAGCCGCGGGCGGCGGCGCGGTATGGCGCCCGACCGGCCGCTCGTGGCACCGAGGACGACCGGGGGCTGACGCCCGCCGTTCGTTGGCCGCGCCCCCGCAGTGACTAGAGGGCGCGCAGCAGAACGCGCAGCGCCTGGTCGAAGTGCTCCCGCTGCTCAGCCGTGAGGTGGTTCGCCAGCCGCGCGATGTTGGCGGCGTGCCCGGTGAACGCGGTATCGATGACGGCGAGGCCCTTGTCGGTCAGCCCGACCCGGAAGCTGCGCCGGTCGTCGGGATCCAGGTTGCGCTTCACCAGGCCGGCGGCCTCCAGCCGGTCGAGCCGGTTCGTGATGCCGGCCCGCGACATCATCAGCGACGCGGAGAGCTGCGAGGGGATCAGCACGCACGGCGGGCCGGTGCGGCGCAGCGTGGCGAGCACGTCGAACTCGCCGGGAGTCAGGCCGTGCTTGTCGAGCTCGCCCTCCATGCTCGCGGTGAGCCCGGCGATGAACATCTTCATCCGGGCGAACATCCCCATCGCGCTCAGATCAAGATCGGGGCGCTCGCTCTGCCACTGCTCGACGATGCCGTCGATCTGGTCGGGCTCCGCCCCACTGATGCACGCGTCCGTACCGCCGTCCATGCAATGAGCTTATTTGATCATCGATGGTTCGCCCAGAAATAATTCGAGCCTGTACTATCAGGCCGCGTACTATTCGACAGCGAACCAGATGCCGGGCCACTCCCGGTGACCACCTCGACTGACAGCAACCACCGGACACGAGGAGATCTTCCGTGACCGTTTCCACCGACGTCGTCGGCGACGGGCACCCGCCCGCCGCGGTCGGGTCACCAGGGGCGAGTAGCCAGCTCGACCCGCGACGCTGGCTGGCGCTCAGCATCATCGCGGTCGCCCAGCTCATGGTCGTGCTCGACGCGTCGATCGTGACGATCGCCCTCCCGCACGCCCAGAGCGACCTGGGCATCTCCACCGCCAACCGGCAGTGGGTCATGACCGCCTACACCCTGGCGTTCGGCGGCCTGCTCCTGCTCGGCGGGCGCATCGCCGACTTCCTCGGACGCAAGAGGATCTTCATCTGGGGCCTGGTCGGCTTCGCGGCCGCCTCGGCGCTGGGCGGCGCCGCTCCCAACGCCGAGTTCCTTTTCGCGGCCCGGGCCCTGCAGGGTGCCTGCGCGGCGCTCCTCGCCCCGGCGGCACTCTCCCTGATCACCGTGACGTTCACCGAGGGCAAGGAGCGCGCCCGCGCCTTCGGCGTCTACGGCGGGATCTCCGGTGGCGGCGCGGCGATCGGGCTCATCGTCGGCGGGCTGCTCACCGAGTACGCGTCCTGGCGCTGGTGCCTGTTGGTCAACGTCCCGATCGCCCTCGCCACCGCCGCGGCCGCGCTGCCCATCGTGCGGGAGAGCAAGGCCGAGGGCACACCGAGCTACGACATCCCCGGCGCGGTGACCGTCACCGCCGGCCTGCTCGCACTCGTGTACGGGTTCACCGTCGCGGCCGACGACGGCTGGGGCTCGGCGACCACGATCGGCCTGCTCGCCGGCGCGGTGGCGCTGCTCGCGGTGTTCGTCGTGATCGAGACACGCACGGCCGCCCCGCTGCTGCCGATGCGCGTGCCGCTGGAACGCAACCGAGGCGGCTCCTTCCTGGCGTCGCTACTCATCGGCGGCGGCCTGTTCGCGATGTTCCTGTTCCTCACCTTCTACTTCCAGTCGACGCTCGGGTACAGCGCGCTGCGCAGCGGCTTCGCCTTCCTGCCGTTCAGCGCGGGCATCATCCTCTCGGCCGGTCTGGCCAGCCAGTTCCTCCCCCGGGTGGGGCCGACGATACTGATGATCATCGGCACCGCGCTGGCCGCCGGCGGGCTGGTCCTGCTCAGCCAGATCGGGGCGGACTCCAGCTACGCGGGCCACGTCCTGCCCGCCGAGATCCTGATCAGCCTCGGGATGGGCCTCGCGTTCGTCCCGATGTCCAGCGTCTCCCTGCTGGGGGTCGCCGACCACGACGCCGGTGTGGCGAGCGCGCTGGTCAACACCACCCAGCAGGTCGGCGGGTCACTCGGCGTCGCGCTGCTGAACACCGTGTACGCGACGGCGGTCTCGGACTACCTGGGCTCGCACGGCACCGGCGCGGCCGCGCAGCGGCAGGCGGCCATCGAGGGCTACACCACGTCGTTCGTATGGAGCGCCGGGCTCGTGGGGATCGCCCTGGTCGCGGTGATCCTGCTGGTCCGTGCGGGCCGGGACGACGTCCCCGCGGTCGACGGGGTGCCCGTCCACGCGGGCTGATCGCGTCTGCCGGCCGATCAGCCCTTCGGCTGGCCGGCCGGCTGATCGGCTCCGGCTGGCCGGGCTGATCAGCCGGCGGAGCGGGAGCGCGCCGGGGCCGCGTGGGTGCCGTCCCGCGGGCTCAGGCCACGCCCCAGGTCGCGGACCTCCTGGTTCGCGGCGAGCAGGCCCTCGTGCAGCCCCCGCAGCACGGTCCGCGCCGCGACCGGGTCGGCCGCCGCAGCGTCCTCGGCCGCGGCGGCGGCCCGCTCGAGCTCGGCGAGCCGCCGCTGCATCCCGTCGTGGAGGTCGCGGGCCATCCGGCGGCGCTGCGCGGCCTGCGCGTCGGCCTCGCGCAGGTGCGCCTCCCGCGTCTCGACCAGCCGGGCCCGGACGGCGACCTGCAGCTGGGCGTTCTCCAGCGCGAGGCGCCCGGCCCGCAGCGCCGCGTCGGTGAACGCACCGTGATGGCCGAGCGCGGGATCACCCGTCACCACGGCGAGCGGCTCGCCGGCCCGGGTGCGGACGTCGCGCGTCCAGCGGGGACCGCGCGGTTCCACCGGGGCGACGGCCGGCCGGCCGTCCACGTCGACATACCCCGCGCCGCCGGGCAACCGGAAGTACACCTCGACCGTCGGGTCGTGCAGGACGGCACGCAGCGCGTCGCGGACGCTGCGCACGGTCGCCGGCGCGGCGAGACGGAGTACCCGGTCGGCGGCGGTGGCCACGCCGAGCACGCGGCGGCCGGTGGCGACCACCAGCATCGCCGGGAACACCGCCAGAACAGCGCCCTGCGACGCGACCGCCCCCAGCACCCGGCTCAGGTCATCGGCCTCGATGGCCGGTGCCAGCAGGGCCGCGCCGGCCATCGCCACGCCCACCCCGAGCAGCACCAGCGGCGCGACGGCGCGCTCCGGGCCGCGCACCCGCCGGAGCCGTCGGATCAGCAGAACCGCGAAACCGACCGCGAGCAGCGGGTTGACCACCTGGTACGCGTCGCTGATCGCACCGAAGACGTCCTCGTCGGCCAGGGGCGCGGGCCACCAGACGTCCGGGGCGTACCCGTTCCACTCGGGCCGCGAGGCGAGGATGCTCCACAGCATCAGCGGCCCGAGCACGATCGCCATCAGCACCAGGATCGCCCGGTCGGCCCGCCCGATGAACCGCCCGTCGGGGTAGAGCAGCAGCGCGGTGCAGAACAGCAGATAGAACTGGCAGCTGCCGGCGATGCCCAGCAGCGGCAGCACGCCGGTGTCCCAGCTCATCGTCCACGTCGTGAGCCAGGCGAGACCGGCCCCGGCGAGCAGGACGCCGGTGCGCCGCAGCAGCGCCGACCCGGCCAGCAGGACGCCGGCGGTGGTCAGCGAGCCGGCGACGAGAATGTTCAACGCCGCCAGCGCGGGCTCGTGACGCAGGTAGGGCCAGCCGGCGCAGAGCGTCCCCGCGGCGACCGCGGCACCGGCGCCCACCGCCGGCAGCAGCGGACGCGCCACCGCCCACCCCCGCCGGACCAACCGTGCCAACGGGTGCGCCATGTGCCCCGGGCGCGGCGTCAGCGCGCACCGCCGACGGGGACGCTGACAAGTACCGTCGTCCCCGCACCGGGCGGGCTGGTCAGCAGCATGCTGCCGCCCGCGGCGTCGACCCGGTCCCGCAGGCCGGCCAGGCCCCCGGCGGTGCCGGCCGCGGCGCCGCCGCGGCCGTCGTCGCGGACCTCGGCCTCGAGCCGGGCCTCACCGCCGGTCAGCCGCACCCACACTGCGCCGGCCCCGGAGTGCTTCACCGCGTTCGCCAGCGCCTCGCAGACCGCGAAGTACACCGTGCGCTCGGCGAGGTCGCCGTAGGGGGCGGTGCCGGTGAGCTCGACGCGCAGGTCCACGGGCAGCCCCGGGCGGCCGGCCGCGTCCCGGACCGCCCCGGCCAGGCCGGCGGTACGCAGGATCTCCGGGTCCAGACCGCGGGCGACGTTGCGGACCTCCGCGTTCGCCGCCAGCAGCCCCGCCCGGATGTCCCGGAACACCGATGCCGTGCTGTCCGGATCGTCGTCGGTGGACCACTCCGCCGCGCTCGCCGACATCGCCAGCGCGAGCAGGCGTTGCTGCACACCGTCGTGCAGATCACGCGCGATGCGGTTGCGCTCGGCGGCCTCGGCCTCCTCGACGCGCCGCTGGGCGGCCCGGGTCTCCACCAGCTGCGCCTGGATGGCGACCTGGAGCTGCGCGTTCTGCAGCGCCAGCCGCGCGGCCCGCAGCGCGGCCTCGGTGAACGGTGCGTGCCGACGCAGCAGCGGCCCGCCGGTCACCACCGCGAGCCGCTCCCCCGAGGTCGCCGTCACCTCCTGGCGCCAGGCCTGCGGCCGCCCGTCCGGGTCGGCCGCCTCCCCGTCGACGTCGACGAAACGATGCTCCTCGGGCAGCCAGAAGAAGACGTCCACGGTGCCGTCGCGCAGCACGCTGCGCAGCGCGTCCCGGACGGCGCCGACCGTCGCCGGGCCGCCGCCGAGACGCAGCATGCGATCGGCCGCCGTCGCCGCGGCGACGGCGCGCCGCACCATCGCGACGAGCAGCGCGAGCGGGAACACCGCCAGCGCGGCGCCCTGCGCGGCGATACCGTCGGCGACGTGCCCAGGCCGGTGGTTCTCCAGCGTGGGTGACAGCGCCGCCAGGCAGAGCACGACGACGCCCAGCACGGCGAGCGCGGGCGCGATCAGCGAGCGCTCCAGCCCGTAGAGCCGGGCGCAGCGCCGCACGAGCAGGCCGACGAACACCACCGCGAGCACCGGGTTGACGACCGTGTAGAGGTCGCTGACGAACCCGAACACGGCCTCGTCGGACAGCAGGGACGGCCAGCGGACCTCCGGCGCGAACCCGTTCCACTCCGGTTCGGCCACGATGATCGCCACCACGGCCAGCAGGCCGAACGCCACGGTGGTGGCCATGGCCGCCCACCAGTCCGCCCGTCCGGTGAGCCGCCCGTCCGGGTAGAGCAGCACCCCCCAGCCGAGCACGACGAAGAACAGCGCGTTCGCGAACAGGCCGATCGCCGGAAGCGGTCCGACCTCCCGGCACAGCAGCCAGGTGGCGGCCCAGCACAGCCCGGCCGCGATGGCGAGCAGACCGGTGCGGCGCAGCACGGCGAGGCTGGCGAGCAGGATCCCGGAGGTGACGAACGCGCCGGTCACGAAGGCGTTGACCGCGGCCGCCGCGGGCTCGGCACGCCAGTACGGCCATCCGGCGGCGAGGGCGAGACCGCCCGCCACCGCGCCGAGCGCGAGGGCCGCCGACGCTAACCGGTACCGGCCCCAGCGGTCCGTTGCCGGGCCGATCACGATCGTCGACACGGATCCCCTCCGCCGGCCGCCACGTGGCGTGGGCGGCTGTGCAGTTACGCGTTCACAGCGCGGTCACCGAAGCCGCCGCTCTGCGTGGCGATCGTCGCACGCTCACGGACAGCCACGGCCGCCGGGGATCACGCACCGCCCGGCCGGGGGACGACTGATCGACCAACTGGGGGTCACAACGACGCTCACCCGGAGCCCACCCCCGACGCGCCAGAGGAATGGTCGCAGAAGCGAAATGCTTGCACCTGCGACATCGGACTTTCCGCCTTGTAGCCGCAATATTGTTTTCGTGTCACGGTATTCGCGTGAAGGACTTCAGCCCGCCGAATCCAGCTCCGGAAAATGCGGCGAACGACGATCGGGCACACCATTCGCGCGGCGCCGTCCACGGGCACGGGCACGGGCACGGGTCACGGCACCGCGGCTGGGAGCGGCTGCGTCTCCCGCACCCCCACCGCCACTCGCACGGCCTGTCCGGCCGGATGGACGCGGAGGCCGCGTCCGCGGAGGGGATACGGGCGCTGCGGAACTCCCTGGTGATCCTCGGTGTCACGGCCGTCTGTCAGTTCGTCGTTGTCCTGCTCTCCGGGTCGGTGGCCCTGCTCGGAGACACCATCCACAACGCCGCGGACGCGCTGACCGCGCTTCCCCTCGCGGTCGCGTTCTGGCTGGGCCGGCGGCCGGCGACCCGCCGGTTCACCTACGGGTACGGCCGTGCGGAGGACCTGGCCGGCATCGCGGTGGTGCTCGTCATCGCCGCGTCCGCGGGGGTGGCCGCATACGAGGCGGTGGACCGGCTGATCCATCCGCGGGACGTGTCGCATCTGCCGGCGGTGGCGGTGGCCGGCCTGCTCGGATTCATCGGCAATGAATGGGTCGCCCGCTACCGGATCGAAACAGGCCGGAGAATCGGGTCGGCGGCACTGGTCGCCGACGGGCTGCACGCCCGCACGGACGGATTCACCTCGCTGGCCGTGCTGATCGGCGCCGGCGGGGTCGGGCTGGGCTGGCAGCTGGCGGACCCGCTGATCGGCCTCCTGGTCACGGTCGCGATCCTCGCGGTGCTGCGGGACGCGGTCCGGGAGGTCTACGAGCGCCTGATGGATGCCGTTGATCCCGGGTTGGTCGACGCGGCGGAGGCCGCGCTGGCCGCGACGGCCGGGGTACGCGGGGTCGGCGCGCTGCGGCTGCGGTGGATCGGCCACCAGCTCCGCGCCGAGGCCGACATCCTCGTGGACGAGCACCTGACCGTCGTCGACGCGCACGCGATCGCGGTGGAGGCCGAGCACTCCATGATCCACGCCGTCTCCCGACTGACCGCGGCGACGGTCCACACGGATCACGCGTCCACCGCGTCGTCGGGCGGCAGGCACGAGGCTTTGGCCCACCACCTCCATCAGGTCGGACCCGCCGGATAGCGGCACGAAGGCCGCCCGGGGCGATCAGCACGTCGCGGCGGGGGCGAGCGCGTCGCGGACGACCCTGCCGACGGCGGCCGTCTCGAGCAGGAAGCCGTCGTGACCCGACGCGGAGGGGACGAGGCGCAGCTCGGTGCCCAGGTGGCGGGCGAGCTCGGCCTGCAGGCGCGGCGGGTAGAGGCGGTCGCTGTCGATGCCGGCGACCGTCACCGGGACGGGGCAGGCCCGCAGCGCCGCCGGCACGCCGCCACGGCCGCGGCCGGCGTCCTGGCTCATCATCGCCGCGGTCAGCGTGAGGTAGCTGCCGGCGTCGAAACGGTGCGCCAGCTTCGCCCCGTGATGCTCGACGTAGGACGCGGCGGCGTAGCGGCCGTCCGCCTGCACCGCGTTGCCGAACCGGTGGGCCAGCTCGCGCTCGCTGCGGTAGCTGACCTGCCCCATCTGCCGGGCCAGGCCCAGCCCGACGTGCGGCCCGGCCCCGGGCGGGCGGTCGTGGTAGTCACCGCCGTGCCAGTTCGGGTCGGCACGGATCATCGCAAGCTGGGTGGCGTAGAGCGCGATCTGTTCGGCGGTCGCCGCCGCTCCGCAGGCGATCACGACGGCGCGCCGTACCCGGGCGGGGAACGCCAGCGCCCATTCCAGCGCCCGCATCCCGCCCATCGAGCCGCCGATGACGGCCGCCCACCGGCCCACGCCGAGCTCGTCGGCCAGCAGGGCCTCCGCCCTGACCTGGTCGCCGACGGTGATCTCCGGCCAGCGGCCACCCCAGGGACGTCCGTCGGGTGCGGCGGAGGCCGGGCCCGTGGTGCCCTGACAGCCGCCGAGGACGTTCGGGCAGACGACGAAGAACCGGTCGGTGTCGAGGACGGCGCCCGGCCCCACCAGCCCACCCCACCAGCCCGGGGTCGGATGCCCCGGCCCGGCGCCGCCGGCGGCGTGAC
>NZ_UBIZ01000714.1:0-245 GCF_900465275.1 Parafrankia sp. Ea1.12
GGGCAGGGCCCGCTGGGAGAAGGACCCGCAGACGGGGAAGTGGTCTGCGGCGGCCGATCGCTGGCACACCGGATTCGTCGACGCCGCAGGCTGCGGCGGTCTGCTGGGGCAGATCGAGGGACGGGCCACCGGTGATGTGCTGGCCTGGCTGGCCGGCACCCCGCTCGCCTGGCGCCAGGCCATCCGGTTCGTGGCCATCGACATGTCACCGTCCTACCGGGCCGCCGTGCGCACCGGCCAGCCTA
>NZ_UBIZ01000570.1:0-60447 GCF_900465275.1 Parafrankia sp. Ea1.12
AGCCCGGTCGAGCCCGCGCCCCCGGCCCCGCCGCCCCGGCGCAGCGCCGCCGCGGGGTCGACGACCCCCGGGCCGGCGTCGAGCACGCGCACCCAGACGGCGTGGTCGGTCAGCCGCAGCTCGACCGCGAACGCCACACCCTCGGCGGTGTGCCGGAACACGTTGCCGAGCAACGCGTCCAGCGCGGTCGCCAGCTCGGCGCGCGCCACCGGCACCGGCGCCGGCCGATCGACGCCGGACACCGCCCACCCGCGCCCCTGGTCCTCGGCCAGCGCGGACCAGAAGTCGGCGCGGTCGCGCACGACGTCGGCCGCGTCGCAGCGCTGCGCCGCCACCTGCTCGTCACCGAGCGCCCGGGCGGCGCGGATGACGTAGTCGACCTCGTGCTCGAGCTGCGCCACCGCGTGCCGGGTCGCCTCCGCCGCCGCGGCGGCAGCGGCGTCGCCGCTACCGCCACTGCCGCCGCCGAGGGCGGCCGTGTTGAGCCGCAGCACGGTCAGCGGGGTGCGCAACCGGTGGGACAGGTCGGCGGCCCGTTCCCGCTCGGCCGCGAGCAGCTGGCGCACCCGGTCCGCCATCGCGTTGAAGGCGACGGCAGCCTCGTGCAGCTCGGCGGGAGCCGCCCGGTCGGACGTCGGTGCGCGGGCGGTCAGGTCACCCGAGCCCAGTTCCCGGGCGGCGCAGGCGAGCCCGCGCGCCGACCGCACGATGCGGGTGCCCAGCCGGTCCGCGACCAGCACCGAGGCCAGCACCAGCGCCGCGGCGACACCCCCGAGGACCAGGCACGCCCTCGCCACGCCCCGGCCGAGCTCGGCCTCGGGCACGAACACCTCGATCACCGCGATCCGCGCGTCGGCGACCGCGACCGGCCGCAGCAGGACGGATCCGCCCGGCACCGCCACCACCGAGGAACTACCGGCACCCGCCACCGCGGCCAGCTCCGCCGCCCCGGCCCGCGACCGCCCGACGGCAACCAGCGCCGAAGGCTGGGCGGGTGCCGGCACGTGCACCGCGACCAGTCCTTCCGCCCCGCCGCGCGTGCTGGCGAGGGCCCGGCCCAGCGCCGCCTGGTCAGTGGTGATCGCCAGCGCCGGCCCGAGCTCGGCGGCCTGGCGCTCGGCGTCGGTGAACGCCCGGTCGTGCGCCGTCCGCTGGACCGTCAGCACCAGCGGGACGAGGAAGGCCAGCGCCACCATCGTGGTCACCGCGATCGACACCTTGGCGAGCGCCCACCTCATCGCGCTCTCACCCGTGCCCTCACCGTGCCCTCACCGTGCCCTCATCTCGCCCTCGCCCGGCCATTGCCGAGCCCGCATCGTGCCGTCGGCCGACTCACGGCCGAGGCGCCTCGAGCTTGACCCCGACGCCACGCACCGTGTGGAGGTACTTCGGCCGGGCGGCGGTCTCCCCGAGCTTGCGGCGCAGCCACGACAGATGGACGTCGATCGTCTGGTCGCCGCCGTACGCCTGCTGCCACACGGCGGCCAGCAGCTCCCGGCGCGGCACCACGTCGCCGGGGCGGGCGGCCAGGTAGGCCAGCAGGTCGAACTCGCGCCGGGTGAGGTCGAGATCCCGCCCGTCCAGCACCGCCGTGCGTTGCCGGGGGTCGACCACCAGCTCACCCACCCGGAACGCCGGTACCCGGCCGGTGGCGGCGGCCGGACTCGTGCGGCGCAGCACGGCGGTGACGCGCGCGTCGAGATGCTCCGGCGAGAACGGTTTCACCAGGTAGTCGTCGGCACCGCTGTGCAGCAGCCGGACCATCGCCGGCTCGTCCCCGCGGGCCGTCGCGACCACCACCGGGACGTCGCTGACGCCGCGCAGCATCCGCAGTGCGGCCGCGCCGTCCAGATCGGGCAGGCCCAGGTCGAGCACGACGAGGTCGCAGCCGACCTGCGTCACCTCGCGCAGCGCGTCGAGCGCCGCGCCGACGCTGCGCACCGCGTGCCCGGCGCTGGACAGGTGCCGCACCAGCGCGGCACGCACGTACGGGTCGTCCTCGACAACCAGGATCGTCGCCACGCCCGGCTACCCGGTCGCCTGCGGAGTCATCGGCGTGGCTCCTCTCGGGCGGCGGCGGTACGACGTGTCGGTAGCTGACGACGTGTCGGTAGCTGACGATGCGTCGATACCTGAACAGGGCGAATGTGGCAATATCGCACCGCTATGGCTTGGACTCTGCTCCGCCTGGCCGCCTGGGTGGTCGCGACCGCGCTGGCCGTCACCCTGTCCTGGTTCGCCGTCAACGGGGTACTCGCGGGCGACACCTTCGCCACGCCGTCGTCAGCCGTCGCCATCGACCCGCCGGACGTCCCGCCGCTCCCGTCGGTCAACCCGCCCCCGGGGCTGTCGCCGTCCGCGACGGTGGCGCAGTCCGGGACGGCGGTGCCCGCTGGGACGGCGGTGCCGTCGGCGACGTCCACCCTGTCGTCGACCGCGCTGCCCAGCGCATCCGCCCCGCCGACGCCGCGACCGCGGGCAACGGCCCTCCCGGCCCCGGCCGCAGCGTCGCCGTCAACCGGCCCCGTGGCCGCGCCGCCGCCCGCGGCCCCCGCACCGGCCGGCACCGCCACAGCCACCGCGCAGAGCTACCAGCTTGACGGCGGACGAGTGGTGATCGAGACCACCGACGTCTCGGCCCGCCTGGTGTCCGCGACGCCGGACGTCGGCTGGAAGGTGCAGGCGTGGCAGGCCGAGGGATGGCTGCGGGTCGACTTCAGCCGCGACGGCAGGACGTCCTCGTGCTTCGTCACCTGGAACGGACATCCACCCAGCGTCCAGATCACCTGAACCCCGGCCTGGCCCGCGGCGCGGGGTGCCGCGGGCCAGGCCGGGCGGATGATCAGCCGACGGTCGGCACGGTGCCGCCGTCGACGGTGTGCTCGGCGCCGGTGATGGCGGCCGCACGGTCGGACACGAGGAAGGCAACGAGTTCGGCGACCTCGGTGGGCTGCGCGGGGCGGCCGAGTGGGATGCCGCCGAGGGAATCCATGACCTGCTCCAGCGCCTGCCCGCGGGAGATGGCCTGGCTCGCTGCGATGCGATCGATCAGACCGTCGGCGCCGGCGGTCTGGATGAAGCCGGGGGACACGACGTTCACCCGAACGCCACGCGGACCGACCTCGTTGGCCAGGCCCTTGCTGTAGGTGGTGAGCGCGGCCTTGGCCGCCGCGTAGCCGAGGGTCGCCTCGTACAGGGGCATTCGCCGTTGGATGGACGACACGTGCACCACCGCCCCGCCGCCGGCGTCGATCATCGCCGGCAGCAGGGCACGATCCAGCCGGACGGCGGCGAGCAGGTTGAGACGCAGCTCGTGGTCCCGGTGCTGGTCGGTGAGGGCGGCGAAACCACCAGGTGGGGCCTGTGATCCGCCGAGGGTGTGCACGACGATGTCCAGCGTGCCGAACCGGTTCCGCACCTGGTCGACGACGGCGGCGACGCCCTCGGCGGTGGTGAGGTCGGCGGGGATGAACAGGTCCGGCCCGGCCTGGCCGGACGGGCGGGTGCGGGCGGTGGCCAGCACGATCGCGCCGGCCTCGCGGAGCCGGTCGGCGATGGCGGCGCCGGTGCCCCTGCTGGCTCCGGTGACCAGCGCGCGGCGGCCGTCGAGCCGGTCACTGATGGTCATGGCGGCCCACCCTGCTCCGATCTGCTCCGATCTGATTCGTCATGCGGCCACCGTCGAGCAGATCCCGTCCGCCCAGGTGATCCACCGGCTGCGGGAGCTGGACATGCCGCTGGCCGACGTCGCCCGGATCCTCGCCAACGAGGACCCGGGCGCGCGGGCCGAGCTGGTCGCCGGACATCTCCAGCGGCTGGAGGCCGAGCTCGACCGCACCCGGGCCGCCGTCGCCTCACTGCGCCAGCTGCTGCGGCCGGACGTCGCGGAGCTGGCGGTACGGCTGCGTTCCGTCCCGGCCCGGACCGTAGCCGCGATCAGCGGCACCGTCGACCACGACGATGTCCTGGCGTGGTACGCCGAGGCGATGACCGAGCTCGACGCGGCCCTGGCCGGGCGCGAACGGCTCGGCCCGCCCGGCGGCTGCTTCGACAACGAGCTGTCCACCGCCGGCCGTGGCACGGTTCTGGTCTACCGGCCGTCCGCCGACCCACCGGCGCGGGGCCGCGTCACCCCGCGGACCCTGCCGGCCGTCGAGCTGGCCACCGCCGTCCACCACGGCGCCCACGACGACATCGACGTCACCTACGGTCGGCTCGGCGCCTGGGTGGTCGACCACGCCCTCGCCGTCGACGGCCCCGTCCACGAGACCTACCTGACCGGCCCACGCGACGATCCCGCGCCGCGGTCCTGGCGCACCGAGATCGGCTGGCCCATCTTCCGCCTCACGCCGTCCTGACCACGACGGGATGTCCGCCCGCGGCCCGGGCCGGTCAGATCCCGGTCTGCTCAGGCCCCGTCGGCGGCGGTCTGGTCCGCTGCCGACCCGTCCGCCGGGTCAGCGTCCGGCAACGAGTAGGGGATGTACGGCGGGTCGCCCATGGGGTACGCGCCCGTCATGGTGGCTGAGGCGCTTCCGGTCTTGTCCAGAGTTACTGTTGCCTCGCCGGGCCGGAATCCGTGCCAGATGCGCACTGTTCCGGACGGTGGTGTTCCGCGGAACACCAGACCCCCGCGGGCTGCGGTCACCACGAACCATGATTGATCCTGGTGTTCCGTGGAACACCAGAAAGGAGCGGGGCTTACAAGGTGGCGATCTGGCCCAGGCCGACGAACGGCAGCGCGACATACCCGTCCGCGGGAATTCCCTGGTCGTGGACGTACTGTTCGAGTGCGTCGAGGTCGACGAACGGTGCCATCACCCCCGCGCCGGGTACCACCAGCGCCCACACCTCCGACGGGATGATCGAACCCCGGATGTTCACCAGCCGTGCCAGCCCGGCCTCGATAGCCGCCGTCATCACACTCGGGCTCACCGTCGCCCCCCGTTCCCGTTGTCGCGCTCGGGCCCCCGTTGTCGTGTTCCGGCCCTCGTCGTCTCTACGGTCATGGTGTGTCGGATCCCCCTGGACTAGTTAGCCCGTAGGGTTCCCCCCGAACGCGGGGCTGCGCGGGATCGCTTTCAGTCCAGGCAGAACTCGTTGCCCTCGGGGTCGGTCATCACGATGTGGCCGGCGCCCGTTGGGGGCACGGGTTCGTGGCGGCTTACCCGCTTGGCGCCGAGCGCGACGAGCCGGTCGCACTCGGCCTCCAGCGCCGCCATCCGCTCGTCGCCCTGTAGCCCGGGAGCCGCCCGGACGTCGAGGTGGACGCGGTTCTTGGCGGTCTTGTCCTCCGGCACCTGTTGGAAGAACAGCCGTGGGCCGTGCCCGTCCGGATCCTCGATGGCCGATCTCGTGTTGCGCTGCTCCGGCGGGACGCCGGCCCGCGTGAGGAAGTCGTCCCAGGCGGCCAGCGGGTCGGCGCCCTCGGGCAGGTCGACGCCGGGCGGGCCGGGGTGGACGTAGCCCAGCGCGTCGCGCCAGAAGGACGACAGCGCGCGCGGGTCGTGGGCGTCGAAGGTGACCTGGATGTGGCGGCTCATCGGGCTGCTCCTCTGCTGGCGGGTGGGTGACGACACGGCCTTCCGCCGCCGACATCGTCCCGCACGCGGCTGTGATCGCCCCCGCACACACCCGGCGCCCGTCGGGCTGCCCGGCCCGTCGGTCGGCACGGTGGCTTGAGTCGTTGGCCAGCGGGCAAGCCCGATGGCATGGGAGACGTGACCAACGAACCGGATCCGCGTCTACTCGGTACCTACCTGAACGACCATTTGGCCGGTGCCGGCGCGGGGGTCGATCTCGCGTCCCGGATCGCGCGGGTGCACCAGGGCACTCCCTCCGGCCCCGCGCTCGCGCACGTGGCCGCTGAGATAGCGCGGGATCGGACGGCGCTGCTGCAGATCATGAAGGATCTGGGAGTGCCGCGGCGGCGCACCAAGGCTTTGCTCGGGCGGCTCGCGGAGAAGGTGGGCCGGCTCAAGCTGAACAACCGGCTGCTGCGGCGGTCGCCGATGAGCTCCGTGGTCGAGCTGGAGACGCTGTGGCTCGGTGTGAACGGCAAGTCGCGGCTGTGGCGCTCGTTGGGGGCTGTCGCGGCGGGTGACAACGGGCTCAGCCCGCAACTCCTCGATCACCTGCTCGACCGGGCCCGGCAGCAGGCTGACGATCTCGAGGACCTCCGGATGCAGGCGGTCGAAGAGGTGTTCGGCGCACTGTCCCACCGCATGTGATCGTTCTACCGTGTAGGGCCGTCCCACCACTCGTCCCCGGCTGGTCTCCCGCCTCCCCGGCGGGGCGTTGCTGGTCGCGATCCCCGGTGTGGGTCGCATGGTCCAACTGCGCCGGGTGGCACGCCGTCACCGAAAGGCCGAGAACATCCCGCCGCCACCGTGACCGACGACGAGCGAGAGTTCGGCACGCGGGCCGCCTGGTCGCGGAAGGTGACGCGCGGGTGTAGCGTTTCGAGCGAGCGAGCGCGCCGGCACCGGCGTGAGGCATCGGTCTGAAAATCGCACCGAGCAAGCTCTCTTCTTGTTCCGTGCTCCCGGCGAGGTCAGCGTCACACCCGAAAATCGGCAATCGGGAGAAAGTAGTGTGACCGTCGGAAGAATCCTGTTGGATGCCGCGGCGTCGTTGACCACGCCACTGCTGCCCGATGATTACCTCGGACTGATTGATCCGCTCTGGTCGCGGCGCGGGTTGCGGGGGCGGGTCGAGGCTGTCCGGCGGGAGGCCGCCGGCGTCGCCACGCTGGTGATCCGTCCCGGCGCGGGCTGGAACGAGCATCGCGCGGGTCAGTACGTCCGGATCGGCGTGAATGTCGACGGCGTGTGGCACTGGCGCCCCTACTCGGTGTCCTCGGCCCCGAGGGATCCCGGCGGTGTCATCTCGATCACGGTCAAGGCCCTCCCGGACGGGAAGCTGTCCGGTCGTCTCGTGGAAGGGGTCCCGCCCGGCGCGATCGTGCGCCTGGAGAAACCACGGGGGTGTTTCGTGCTGCCGCAGGTGCTTCCGCCGCGGCTGCTGTTCGTGACCGCTGGCAGCGGCATCACGCCGGTGATGTCGATGCTGCGCGGCCTTGCGCAGGGTGGCGAGATGCCGGACGCGGTCGTCGTGCATTCGGCGCCGACGCGGGACGATGTCATCTTCGGCACCGAGCTACGAGAGCTCGCGGCCCGGTTCCCCACCCTTCGGCTTCACGAGCACCACACCAGGGTGCCCGGCGGGCCCGCCCGGCGTCTCACCATGGCGGCGCTGCCCGCGATCTGCCCGGACTGGGCGGAACGGCCGGCCTGGGTCTGCGGACCCCCAGGGATGCTCGCGGACGCCGAGGCCTGGTGGCGTCGGGCGGGGATCGCGGACCACCTGAGGGTGGAGCGGTTCCGTCCCGCCGAAGCGCCCGGTGGCGGGACCGGAGGGCGGGTCCGGTTCGCCAGGAGTGGCCGGCAGGCTCAGGCTGGCGGCAACACATCGCTGCTGGCGGTGGGTGAGGACGCCGGCGTTCTCATGCCGAGCGGCTGTCGCATGGGTATATGCCACAGCTGTCTGGCCCAGCTCACCTCGGGCCGGGTGCGGGACCTGCGCACCGGGCGGGAGCACGGTGCGCAGGGCGAACTCGTCCAGACCTGCGTGTCGGGCGCGGCCGGCGACGTCGAGATCGACCTTTGAAGGGGTGGGCAATGGCCAGGCGGACGGCACTCACCGCAGCCGAGGCCGACGAGTTCGGCCGCGCGCTCGACCAGCTCCGGGAGGAGGTTCTCGCCGGCCGAGGGGAAGGCGATGCCCGGTACATCCGCAGGGTGATCGCCGTTCAGCGGGGCCTGGAGATGGGTGGGCGGGTGGTGCTGTTCGCGTCTCTGCTGCCACCGGCATGGCTGGCGGGCACGACGATGCTCGCGACCGCCAAGATCCTGGAGAACATGGAGATCGGGCACAACGTCCTGCACGGCCAGTGGGACTGGATGTGCGATCCCGAGATCCACTCGACCACCTGGGAATGGGACTCGGCGTCACCCGCCGCGCAGTGGAAACACTCGCACAACTACGTGCACCACACCTACACGAACATCCTCGGCAAGGACCGGGACATCGGATACAGCCTGCTGCGCGTCAAGTCGGAGCAGCGCTGGCACCCCGCGTACCTCGCCCAGCCGCTCTATAATCTCGCGCTCGCGGCGGTCTTCGAATGGGGGATCGCCCTGTACGACACCGAGATCGAGCGGGCCTGGCGGGGGGAGAAAAGCTGGGGCCAGACGTGGGCGCAGCTCCAGGTGTCGCTGCGCAAGGCCGGGCGGCAGGCGGTCAAGGATTACGTGGCATTCCCGCTGCTGGCCGGCCCGGCGTTCCTGCCCGTCCTGTTCGCCAACCTCACCGCGAACGTCACCCGCAACGTCTGGGCACACACGATCATCTTCTGCGGTCACTTCCCGGAGGGAGCGGAGGCCTTCACCGAGGAACAGGTCGAGGGGGAGACCCGCGGCGGGTGGTACGCGCGGCAGGTGCTGGGCTCAGCCAACATCGACGGCCCGGCACTCCTGCACCTGATGAGTGGGAACCTGAGTTTCCAGATCGAGCACCACCTGTTCCCCGATCTACCCAGCAACCGGTACGCACAGCTCGCCCCGCAGGTACGCGCCCTCTGCGAACGCTTCGGCCTCCCGTACACCACCGGAGGACTGCTGCGACAGACGGCCAACGTGTGGAAGCGCGTCATCCGGCTCTCGCTCCCCGGACCCGCCCCGGCGGTGGCCGACTCCGCCACGTCGTAGCCGACGCCGGTGCTCGCCGGGGCCGTTCCATGATCCGGTTACGGGGCCGGCGGACGGGCGGGTTCCGTGCGCAGATAAAGGTCGCGCAGCAGGCAGACCTCGGCCAGATGGTGGATCAGCTCGCGGTGGATGTGCAACACCAGATCGGCCATGGGCGCCTCGGGGAAGGGCTCCTTCGCGCCGACCGGGACCCGCAGCCCGGCCTCGCCGAGGCCGCGCACCCCGGCGAGCCAGACGTCGAGCTGGGCGTCGAGCTGGTCGAGCGCGGTGGCCGCGCTGCCCGCGTACTCCCAGGTGTCGTACGACGCCGCCGGCGCGCCGAAGTGCGCCGCGTTGCGTGCGGCGAGCACGCCGACGATGACGTGACCGAGCCGCCAGGCGATCGTGGCGAAGGCCGCGGGGACCGGGTTGGGCCAGGCGAAGTCAATCGTGAAGCGCCCGGCGCCACCCTGCACGGGCGCCGTCGAGGTGCCGCGCGGTCGCACGCTCCAGGCGTCCGGTACCGGCGACCAGAAGTACTCGTCGTCGGTGAGGCCGTTGAGTCGGGGCCGGAGCTGATGGTTTCAGTGGAACTCCCACTGCTCGCGCAGCGACCGGTTCCAGTCGAGTTTGTCTGCGTCCATGTCACTCACCCTGACACGCCTTGCGGACAGGATCGGTCCGCGATCCATGTCAGGGTGAGTGACGCGCCGACAGGGAGATCGAGGGGGCGGGAGAGTCAGAGGAGTTCGATGGCGACGTCGTACTCGCCGATGACGACATCCTTCATGATCTCTTTCCTTTCCTCGCCTCGTGTCACGTCCGGGCGGGCTCCGTGTCGGGGTGGTCGCTCTACGCGGTTTCGTGATCTGGCCGGGAAATTCTGAAGGTAATTAAGCTGCGAGTCGGATTGATGTTTCTTGTTTTGATGCGCTGACACGAGTTTCCAGGATCGATTCTGGTCGACGTGGGCCTTCGATCGGGTGGGCCCATGAGGTGGTGCCACCGGAAGGCAACGGTGGCGGTCGGCCCCGGGGGTGGGCGGATTCCTTGCTAGAGTCGGCTCATGGTGCTGGCTGAGCGCTTTCCCGAGGCCGCTGAGGGCTGTTCCGGCAGTCTTGTCGTGACCAGTTCCGGCGGGCGTCGCGGAAGGGAGTTCCGGTGAGCGGGAAGGTCGACTGGCTCGTCTGCAAGGTGGGCTGCATTGAATGCGGCATGATAGAGGACCCTGCGCTGCTGATTATCGGAGTTTATGCGGACGAACAGCAGGCCGTTTCCGTCGCGCGCGACGCCGCCCACACAATCGCACAGCGCTGGGGGATGACCAACCCCGAGGAGCCGTACCGGGTGAACGCGGCCCAGATGCTGGGCTCGGGGATGGGCGCCGGCTGGATGTGGACGCCCGCGGACCACGAGCAGGTCTACGCGGTGCGGGTCTCGTCCTGACCGGCCGGCGGCTCCTCAGCCGGTCTGCGGGCTGAGCCCGACCGCCTCGATGCCGGCGACGGCGACCAGCTCGTCATTGTCCGACGTGTCGCCGGAGACGCCGACCGCGCCCACCAGCTCGCCGTCGGCGGAACGCACGAGCACCCCGCCCGGCACCGGCACCAGGGCGCCGCCGATGGCGGACGTCGCGGCCGCGATGAAGTACGGCTGCTGTTCGGCGCGGGCCATGAGCGCCCGGCTGCCGAGGCCGAGGGCCACCGCGCCGTGCGCCTTGCCGAAGGCGATCTCGAACCGCTTCGTCGACGCGCCGTCCTCGCGCTCGACGGCGACGACGTGGCCGCCCGAGTCCAGCACGACCACGGTGAGCGGCTTGAGGTCGTGCTTACGCCCCGCCTCCCGGGCCGCGGCGACGATCTGCCGGGCCACATCCAGCGGCAGTGCCGTCATGAGCGGACCATCTCCTTGTTCTTCTGGGCGCGCCGGTGCTCGTGCAACAGCGGTTCGGTGTAGCCGTTCGGCTGGTCGGCGCCCTCGAGTAGCAGCGCCCGCGCGGCGGCGAAGGCCAGCTCCTCGAAGGCCGGGGCCATCGGCCGGTACCCCGGCTCGCCGGCGTTCTGCGCGTCGACAAGCGCGGCCATCCGGCGCAGCGACTCCTCGACCTGCTCGCGGGAGACGATGCCGTGCCGCAGCCAGTTGGCCACGTGCTGGGAGGAGATGCGGCAGGTGGCGCGGTCCTCCATCAGGGGTGTGCCGGTCAGGTCGGGCACCTTGGAGCAGCCGATACCGAGCTCGACCCAGCGCACGACGTAGCCGAGCACGCCCTGGACGTTGTTGTCGACCTCGGCGGCGACCTCCTCCGGCGACCAGGCGGCCGCCGGTTCCGCGAGCGGGACGGTGAGCAGCTCCAGCCGGTCGGCCGGGCGGCGGCCGGCCAGCTCGCGCTGCCGGTCCGCCACGGAGACCTCGTGGTAGTGCAGTGCGTGCAACGCCGCGGCGGTGGGCGAGGGCACCCAGGCGCAGGACGCGCCGGCCAGCGGGTGCCCGATCTTCTGCGTCATCATGTCGGCCAGATTGTCCGGCGCGGCCCACATGCCCTTGCCGATCTGCGCCCGCCCGGGGAAACCGAGGGCGAGGCCGGCGTCGACGTTGTTGTCCTCGTAGACGCGGATCCACGTCGCCTCGCGCATGGCGGCCTTGCGGACCATCGGCCCGGCGAGCATCGAGGTGTGGATCTCGTCGCCGGTCCGGTCCAGGAACCCGGTGTTGATGAAGACGACGCGGTCCCGGGCCTCGTACACGCAGCGCCTGAGGTTGACCGAGGTGCGGCGTTCCTCGTCCATGATGCCGAGCTTGATCGTCGCCGGCGGGAGCTGGAGGAGGCGCTCGACGCGGGACATCAGCTCGACGGTGAAGGCGACCTCGTCCGGGCCGTGCATCTTGGGCTTGACCACGTACGCCGAGCCGGTGCGGGAGTTGCCGCCGGCGGTGTCGCCGCGCAGGTCGTGCACGCTGCCCAGGCCGGTGACCAGCGCGTCGAGGATGCCCTCGGGCACCGGCCGGCCGTCGCGGTCGAGCACCGCGTCGGTGGTCATCAGCAGCCCGACCTGGCGGATGAGCAGCATCGACCGGCCGGGCAGGGTGACGGTGCCGCCGTCGGCGGTCGTGTACTCGCGGTCGGCGGCGAGGACCCGGGTGAAGGCGCGGCCGCCCTTGTCCACCTCGGCGGTGAGCCGGCGCTGCATGAGCTGCAGCCAGTTGCGGTAGCCGAGCACCTTGTCCGCGGCGTCGACGGCCGCGACCGAGTCCTCCAGGTCCATGATCGTGGTGACGGCGGCCTCGACGACGACGTCGCTGACGCCCGCGCGGTCGCCCGCCCCGACCGGGTGGTTCCGGTCGACCTGGATCTCGATGTGCAGCCCGTGATGGGTCAGCAGGACGGCCGTCGGCTCGTCGCCCTCGCCGCGGAAGCCGACGAACAGCGCGGGGTCGGCCAGCCGGACGGCGGCCCCGTCGATGGTGACGACGAGCCCGTCGGCGTCGACCGCGTACCGGGTCGCGTCCGCGTGCGAGCCGCTGGCCAGCGGGAAGCTCCGGTCGAGGATCTCCCGGACCCGGGCGATGACCGCGGCGCCGCGGGTCGGGTTGTAGCCGCCGGCGCGCTCCTTGCCGTCCGTCTCGTCGATGACGTCGCTGCCGTACAGGGCGTCGTAGAGCGAGCCCCACCGGGCGTTGGCGGCGTTGACCGCGTACCGCGCGTTGAGCAGCGGCACCACCAGCTGCGGGCCGGCCTGGGTCGCGATCTCGTCGTCCACGCCGTCGGTGGTGATGGTGAACGGCGCGGGCTCGTCGAGCAGGTAGCCGATGGAGGTCAGGAACTCGGCGTAGTCGCTCTGCGCCGGCCGGCCCGGCGTGCGCCGGTGGTAGTCGTCCACAGCCTGCTGGAGCTCGTCGCGCCGCGCGAGCAGCTCCCGGTTGCGCGGGGTCAGCTCGTTGATGATCTCCGCGGCGCCGGCCCAGAACGCGGCCTGGTCGACACCCGACCCGGGCAGCGCCTCCTCGGCGACGAACTGGTGCAGCTCGCTGGCGACGCGCAGTCCGACGACGTCGATGTAGTCAGGCACTAGCCCATCCCGAATTTCGTATGGTGGAATAGCCTTTTCGCTCATCGGACGCTACCGAGGGATGTTGGACGGTGTCAACACAGGCCGCGTCACCGCAGGGTGCGGCAACACAGGCCGCGGCAACACAGGTCGCGTCGCCGGAGGTCGCGTCGCCGGAGGTCGCCTCGCCGGAGGCCGGCCCGCCAGAGGTCGCCTCGTCACAGGGGCCGGCCGTGCCCGGGGTGCAGTCGGTGCACCGCGCGTTGGACCTGCTCGAGATCCTCGCGGCGGCCGGCGGCCGGCTTCCCATGGCCGAGCTCGCGGCGCGCGCGCAGCTGCCGACGCCGACCGTGCACCGGCTGCTGCGCACCATGGTCGAGCGCGGGTACCTGCGGCAGCTGCCCGACCGCAGCTACGCGCTCGGCTTCCGGCTCGTTCCGCTGGGCGCCCGCGCGAACGCGATGGTCGGCGCCAACGCGTCCGGCGTGCTGCACGACCTCGTCGCCGAGCTGGGCGAGACGGCCAACCTGGCCGTGCTCTCCGGCGACCAGGCCGAGTACGTCGCCCAGGCGCCGTCGCGGTACGCGATGCGCATGTTCACCGAGGTCGGGCGGCGGGTCGACCTGCACTCGACCGGCGTGGGCAAGGTGCTGCTCGCACAGCTGGACGACGACGAGGCGCTCGGGATCATCCGCAGCCGCGGGCTGCCGCGGTACACGGCGCACACGGTGGGCACCGAGACGGCGCTGCGCGCGGAGCTGCGCCGCATCCGCGAGCGGGGTTTCGCGCTCGACGAGCAGGAGCAGGAGATCGGCGTGCGCTGCGTGGCCATCGCCCTCGACCCGGCGAGCGCGCCGGGGGTCGCGGTCTCGGTGTCCGGGCCGACGGCGCGGATGACCGACGAGCTGGTCGAGCGCGCGGTCGGGCTGCTGCGGGCGGCGGCGTCCCGGCTGGCCGGAGACCTGCGGGACTGACCCCCACTTCTTGACAGTGGGCCCACAGCGCTGTTCGTATCACGGAATAACTTTTCCATAAACTGGAAGATGCTGATGACCTCGCCGCTCGCCGCCAGCCCGCCCGCGTTGGCCCCGCTCATCGCCGACCTGCCGCCCGACTCGGTGATCGTCGACCCCGACCGGATGGCCGGCTACCGGTGGGACCGCGCCAATGATCCGAACGCCGGGATGCCCCTGGCCGTCGTGCGCGTGACCAGCACCTCCGACGTCCGGGCGGTGCTGCGCTTCGCGAGCGAGCACCGCATCCCGGCAGTGCCGCGCGGCGCCGGGACCGGCCTGTCCGGCGGCTCGTCGGCGGTCGACGGCTGCATCGTGGTCTCCACCGAGCGGATGCGGGAGATCGACGTCGACCCGACCACCCGCACGGTGCGGGTGCAGCCGGGTGCGCTGAACGCCGAGGTGAAGGCCGCCGCCGCGGCACACGGGCTGTGGTATCCACCGGACCCGTCCTCGTTCGAGATCTGCTCGATCGGCGGCAACCTCGCCACCAACGCCGGTGGCCTGTGCTGCGTGAAGTACGGGGTCACCACGGACTACGTGCTGGCGCTGACCGTCGTGCTCGCCGACGGGACGGTCGTCCAGCTCGGCGGCCCGCGGCTCAAGGACGTCGCCGGCCTCTCGCTGACCAAGCTGTTCGTCGGCAGCGAGGGCACGCTCGGGATCATCACCGAGGCGGTGCTCCGGCTGATCCCCGCGCAGCGGCCACCGGCGACCGTGGTCGCCACGTTCGGCTCCCTCGACCACGCCACCGCGACCGTCCTCGACATCACGCGGCGGATGCGCCCGTCCATGCTGGAGCTCATGGACCGGGCGTCGATCAACGCCGTCGAGGACGTCACCTCGATGGGGCTGGACCGCGCGGCCGAGGCGATGCTCCTGATCCAGTCGGACGAGCCGGGCGCCACCGCCGCGGCCGAGGTCGCCGAGATCGAGGCGCTGTGCGGCGCCAACGCGGCGCGGGAGGTCTTCGCCACCGACGATCCCGAGGTCGGCGACCAGTTCGTCGTCGCGCGCCGCATGGTGATCCCCGCGGTGGAGCGCCGCGGCTCGCTGCTGCTCGAGGACGTCGGTGTGCCGCTGCCCGCGCTCGGTGGGCTGGTGCGCGGCATCGCCGACATCGCCGACCAGCGGCAGGTCGAGATCGCGGTGATCGCGCACGCCGGCGACGGCAACACGCACCCGTTGATCATCACCGACCGCACCGACCCCGAGCAGACGGCTCGGGCCGAGACGGCCTACGGCGAGGTCATGGACCTGGCCATCGCGCTCGGCGGCACCATCACCGGCGAGCACGGGGTGGGCCGCCTGAAGAAGCCGTGGCTGCCCGGCTACCTCGGCCCGGACGTCCTGCGGCTGAACCAGCGCATCAAGGACGCCCTCGACCCGCTCGGCATCCTCAACCCGGGCGCGATGCTCTGAGCTCCGCACCGTCGGGTTGCCTCTACTGGCAGTCCGTGAGGCCCAGCGCGGCCACGAGGGCCGCGGTCAGGGGGGCGCGCAGCTCGTCGACCGACACCGCGGACAGCCGGGTCAGCGTCCCGGCGTCCCGGGCGACGCCGACCCCGAACAGCACGGCGACAGCCAGCTCGGCGGCCAGCTGCGGGTCGGGGCCGTCGGCCGCGCCGCGCAGCGGCTCGAGCACGGTGTCGAGCCGCTCGCGGGTCGCCTGGCGCGCGGCGTCGTCGACCTCCCGGCGGAAGACGTTCTGGGCGGCGGCGCTCACGCCGGTCGACGTCCACTTGTCGAACGCCCGGTCCACCATCCCGTGCACTGTCGCCAGCGGGCTCGCTGCCGGCTCGTCCGGAGGACCGGCGACCGCCCCGGCCACGGCCGCCCCGTCGTCCACGGCCCCGTCGTCCCCGGATGTGGCCGGCACCGGTGCGTGCGGGGCGGCCGGTGGGCCGTCCGCACTCGGAGCGGACTGTTCGATGAGCGGGTCGGCGGCGAGAACGGCCTGGTAGAGGCCCTCCTTGCCGCCGAAGTAGCGAGCGATGAGCGCCGGGTCGACGCCGGCGCGGTCGCCGACCGACCGGATCGCCGTCCCCGCGTAGCCGCGCTCGGCGAACAGGTCGGCCGCCGCGGCCAGCAGCGCCTGGCGGCTGCGCGCGGCGTCGCGCCGCCGAGTGGTGTTCATGACCGGACATCCTCCGCCATGATGAGTCCCGCGGCGGTGGAGCCCGCCGATTCCTCCTCCATCGTCTCCAGTTCCGTCCGGCGCGCCGCCCCCATCGGGCGGGTCGCCGCGGACGGGGTGCCGGGCAGGGCCAGTGCCGCGAGCGCGGCCAGCGCGCAGACCCCGCCGGCCACGACGAACGCCATCGTGTACCCGCTGTTGGTCGGCTCGACCGAACCGGCCGGTGTGTGGGCGGCGAGCAGCGCCGCGCCGAGCGCGCTTCCCACCGAGCCGCCAGCCGTGCGCAGCACCTGGTTGAAGCTGGTCGCGCTGCCCGTCTCGTGCGGCGGGACGGCTCCCATGATCAGGGCGGGCATCGCGGCGAAGGCCAGTCCGATGCCGACCCCGAACAGGAACGTGGCCGCGCCCAGCTCGACGAGGTGGTCGTGGCTGACGGCCAGGCCGAACAGGGCGAGGGCGACCGCCATCAGGCCGCACAACAGCAGGCCCCGCCCACCGCCGGTGCGCGGCCCCAGCCAGCGCGACCACCGGCTGGCCAGCACCGTCCCGGCCGACAGGGGCAGGATCACCAGGCCGAGCACGGCCGGTGACGCGCCGAAGCCGTAGCCGGTCGAGGTCGGGGCCTGCGCCAGCCGGTTGATCAACGTCATCGCGTTGAACATGCCGAAGCCGGCCAGCGCCGCGCACACGTCGGCGATGAGCACCGGCCGCGCCGCCAGGTACTTCAGATCTATCAGCGGGTTGTCCGTCCGCAGCTCGACCAGGGCCCAGGCCACCCCGCAGCCGATGCCACCCACGAGCAGCGCGATGACCGCCGGTGACAGCCAGCCCCACGACTCGCCCTCGCTCAGCGCGAGCAGCACCGGGCTCAGCGCCGCGGCGAACAGCACCGCGCCCCGCAGGTCGACCCGCCCACGGGCGGTCCGCGCGCTCGCCCGGCCCGGGACGACCACGAGCACGGCCGCCATCGCGGCGGCCGCCAGCGCGGCGGCGACCCAGAAGCCGGCGTGGTAGTCGAACGTGTCCGCGAGCAGCCCGCTCAGTGGGTAGCCCAGGCCGGCGCCGGTCGCGACCGTGATGGACAGGGCGGCGACCCCCGGAACCAGTTTGTGCGGGGGCAGCAGGTCACGCGCCAGCGCCAGCGCCAGTGGCATCAGGCCCATCCCGACGCCCATCAGGCCCCGCCCGACCAGCAGCTGCGCGAAGCCGTTGGCGGTGGCGGAGAGGACGGAACCGACCGCGACGGCGCCCAGGCCGGCGAGCATCACGGTCCGCCGGTGCGGCCCGTCGCCGAGACGTCCGATCAGCGGAGTGGACGCGGCGCCGGTCAGCAGCGTGAGGGTGAGCAGCCACTGGGCGCTGTCCAGCGAGACGTGCTGGGCGGCCGCGATCGTCGGGATCAGCGGTGTGCCCAGCGTCCCGATGACGGCGATCACGAGCCCGCAGTAGACGAGCACGCCCAGCAACATGCCCGGGCGGGGGTGCGGCCCCCCTCCGCCGGACGGCCGAGCCACCGCGGTGGGGCCCGGCGGCTTCGGCTCCGCGACTTCGTCCGCCGCCTCGTCCGCCGCTTCGTCAGCGGACGTCCTCGACCGGATGATGTCTCGTTCCGCGCGCACGTGGTGCCCCCAGTCTGGTCATCGCTTGATGTCATCATAAGAAGACATCGAACGAAGACAAGACCTGGCGCAACCTGTACCCGCAGGTCACGCTCGGTGTGAACATCGTCGGGGACGGGGGTGGCGCTGGGTGCGATGTTGTGGATCCCGCTCAACGGCGGAAGCGGACGAGATCGCCGCCTGCCGCCTGCCGCAGGCGTGGCCGGCAGGCGGCGTCCTGTGTGTGGGCGTGGGTGTGGCGACCGTTTTCGCTTACCCGCAGACCCTGACGGACCGCGGGGGAACCCAGTGCCGCTGTCCGTTCTCCCAGACCCAGTGGCCATCCACATGACGCCAGTAACACCCGTACGCGGCGCCGGTGACATGGGCAGGCGGAGCGGCCTGTGCGGGAACCGCGAACAGAACCGAGCCCACCGCGGCGGCGGCGATCAGCGGCGGGCATTTCGAAATCTTCCGGCGCGCCATGTCTGCTCCCCCCGGTGCATTGCATACGAGCCGTCGAGGAAGTTCCGGCCTGACTGCACGCGAGGCATACCCGTCGCCTCCGCGAGACAACCGTGTTTCGCGCGGACCCACCAGATGATCGAAAATCATTCGTGTACGAATGGGTCGATCAATGGAAATCCATGCAGTAGACAATCGACCTGGTTGTTCATAGCCTGCGCATAGATTCCGCACGGGTTGCGCACAGGTACCCCCGAAATGCTCGCGGGCGTGCAGAATCAGACACCGGCCGAAGGCGCCCGGCGATGACATCCGTGGGCCGGCTGGCTGCGCGTCGTCGGCCACTGGTCGCGCTGGCCGTCGTGATCGTGGTGGCCGTCGCCGCGGGGATCACCATCCATGTGGTCGGCCGCGGTGGATCCTCGGACGCGGCGGCGACTGTCATCTCCCGGACCGTTACCGCGGAGATCGGGACGATCAAGCAGTCCATCTCCACCACCGGCACGATCGCACCGGCCACTCAGGCTGACCTGACCTTCCCGGCTTCGGGCAAGGTCACCGGCGTCCTGGTGAGCGAGGGCGACACGGTGACCACCGGGCAGCAACTCGCGACCATCGACTCGGCGTCGCTGGCGGCGAGCCTCGCCCAGGCCAAGCTGACGTTGGCCAACGGCCAGGAGAAGCTGGCCTCCGACCAGACGGCGGGGGCGTCCAGCGAGCAGCTCGCCGCCGATCAGGCGTCGGTCACGACCGCCACCGACGGGGTCACCGCGGCGCAGACGGCGCTGGCCGGGGCGACCATGACGTCACCGGTCAACGGAGTCGTGGTGAGCGTCTCGCTCGTGGTGGGTCAGCAGGTGTCGGGATCGTCCAGCGGGAGCGGCTCCGGATCCTCCGGCGGCGGGTCCGGCGCCTCGGCCGGTGGGATGGGTGCCTCCGGCGGGACGTCCGCCGGCTCGGGAGCGACGTCCACCGCGTCCACCTCGTCGTCGGGTGGGCAGATCACGGTTATCAGCACCGATTCGTGGATCGTCAACGCCAGCGTCGACTCCAACAGCGTCGGCCTGATCGCGAAGGGCAACCAGGCGACGGTCGTGCCGGGCTCGGGCACCGCGACCGGCGTCGGGGGCTCCGGAGGTGCGGGCGGCACGATCTACGGGACGGTGTCCTCGGTCGGCCTGATCGCATCCAGTTCCGGGCAGACGGCGAGTTTCCCGGTAGTGATCAAGGTTACCGGCAGTCCCGGCGGGCTGCACGCCGGTGACACCGCGACCGTGGCGCTGATCTACAAGCAGCTGAGCAACGTCCTGGTGCTCCCGACGGCGGCCATCAGCCAGGAGAACGGGAAGTCCGTCGTCCGTGTCGTGTCGGGCACGACGACGACAACCCGGGCGGTGACGACCGGGGTCTCCGGTGGCGGCTCCACCGAGATCGTCTCCGGTCTGTCGGAAGGCGACCAGGTGCTCGTCGAGGTGGCGGGCGGCGCGGCCGGTCCGGGTGGATCCGGCGGGGGCACGGGGAGCGGAACCGGCGGCCAGGGCTACGGCGGTGGCGGGTTCCCGGCCGGTGGGTTTCCGAGCGGTGGCGGGTTCCCGGGCAGCGGTGGTAACTGACATGGCCAGGAGACCGCCCGAACGGGAACCCGCCGCCACGTCATCCCGGTCGCCCGCGACAGTGTCGCCACCGGAACCCCCGACCACTCCGGTCACGCGGCCCCGACCGAGCGCCGGTGCCGGTTCGGACTCGGGTGCTCCGGTCATCGAGCTGGACCAGGTGGCCAAGTCCTACCGTGCCGGAACGCTGGACGTCGCCGCGCTGCGCGGCGTCTCGGCCCGCATCGCCGAGGGCGAGTACGTCGCCATCGTCGGGCCGTCCGGCTCGGGGAAGTCGACGTTGATGCACATCATCGGCTGCCTCGACGTGCTCACCGCGGGGACCTACCGGCTCTCCGGCGAGGACGTGGGCGCGATGACCGAGGTCGAGCTGGCCGAGATCCGCAACCGTCGGATCGGGTTCGTGTTCCAGCAGTTCAACCTGCTGCCGTCGCTGTCCGCGTGGCGCAATGTCGAACTGCCGCTCGTCTACCGCGGGGAGCGGCGGGAGCTCCGCAGGCACCGGGCCGTCGCCGCGCTCGACCGGGTCGGTCTCGCGGACCGGATCGAGCACCGCCCGGGTGAGCTCTCCGGCGGCCAGCAGCAGCGGGTCGCGGTCGCCCGCGCGCTGGTCGGCGACCCGTCCCTCATCCTCGCCGACGAGCCCACCGGCAACCTGGACTCGACGGCGACCAGGGATGTGCTCAACCTCTTCGACGAGCTGCACGAGCAGGGCCGGACGATCGTCCTGATCACTCACGAGCAGGAGGTGGCCGACCGGGCCCGCCGGGTCGTGCGGATCCGGGACGGGCTGATCGAGTCCGACACCGCGGCCGGCTCACCGGCTCTCTTGGCCCCCGCGGCGGCCGAGGCGGCGACCCGCTGATGGGATGGCTCGAGACATTCCGTACCGGAGTGGACGCGATCCGTACCCACCGGCTGCGTTCCGGTCTGACGGTGCTCGGCATCCTGATCGGGATCGCCGCCGTGGTACTCACAGTGGGCCTCGGCGTGGGCGCCCAGGACAAGGTCGGATCGCAGATCAGCTCGCTGGGAAGCAACCTGCTGATCGTCTCGCCGGGCAGTTCGACCAGCTCCACCGGTGTGCGCGGCGGGTTCGGCTCCGCGTCGACGCTCACGGTCGCCGATGCTGCCGCGTTGGCCTCGAAGACCTCCGCGCCCGACATCGAGGGGGTCGCCCCGGTCAAACAGAGCTCGATGTCGGTGCTGAACGGTTCGGTGAACTGGACGACGACCGTGGTCGGCACGACCCCGTCCTGGCTGTCCGTCCGTAACCGCTCCATCAGCGCGGGCCGTTTCATCACCACGACGGACGACGCGCAGTCCGCGGCGGTCACCGTCCTCGCCGCGGACACGGCCACCGAGCTGTTCGGCCGGCGCAGCCCGGTCGGTCAGAGCGTGACGATCAACAACATCCCGTTCACGGTCGTCGGAGTGCTCGTCTCGGCCGGCTCGGACAGTTCGAACAACCTCGACGACCAGGCGATCGTGCCGATGTCCACCGGGGCGAGCCGCCTGTTCGGCGGGACGACGCGCACCTCGGTCTCCTCGATCTACATCAGGGGGTATTCGGCGTCCACCCTGTCGGCGGCCTACCAGGAGGCGACGAGTCTGCTCCTGAACCAGCACGGCATCACGGACTCGTCCAGCGCGGACTTCACGATCACCACCCAGGAGTCCCTGCTGAGCACGGCGACGTCCGTGAGTCGGACGCTCACCGCCCTGCTGGCCGGGATCGCGGCGCTGTCCCTGCTGGTGGGTGGGATCGGCGTCATGAACATCATGCTTGTCTCCGTGACCGAGCGCACCCGCGAGATCGGGCTGCGCAAGGCGCTGGGCGCGCCGCCCGCGGCGATCCGGCGGCAGTTCCTCATCGAGGCGTCGTTGCTCAGCCTCGCCGGAGGAGCGATCGGCGCGCTGCTGGGCATCAGCGGCGCACTGGTGCTGCCCCAGTTCATCGACAACCCGGTGGCGATCGTCTGGTGGGCTGTGCTCGGCTCGTTGGCCGTCGCGGTCGCGATCGGCGTCGCCTTCGGCGTGTACCCCGCCAGCCGGGCCGCCCGGCTGGCCCCCATCGACGCGCTCCGCAGCGACTAGCCCCCATGACGAGGACAGACACCATGACTGGCCAGGTTCCGTTTTCCGTGCCGCCGGTCGGCGGCCGTCCCGCGCGGCGCTCCGCGGCCGTCGTGGCCGCCTCCGCTGCTGTACTGGTCGCCGTGCTGGCCGGCTGCGGCGGTTCCTCCGGGACGTCCACGGCGGACGCCACCCAGGCCGGCGCCACACCCGGGCAGGGCGGCGGCCAGCCAGGAACGGAGGCTCCCGCGTCCGGGCTCATCGCGGAGGTCGACTCCGGCACCATTCAGGTGCAGAGCCAGCAGTCCGGGCAGATCGCGGTGAAGTACGGCGAGAGCACCACGTTCACCGAGACAACGTCCGCGGCGCTCAGCGACGTCAAGGAAGGCGTGTGCGTCACCGCGGCGAACATGCCGGCGGACGGCGCCCGGCCGGCGGGCGGGCAGGTGTCGGGTGCGCCGGCCGGCGGGTCCGGCGCGCAACCCTCGGCGCGGCCCACCGCCATGCCCACGTCCTTCACCGCGACGACGGTAATGATCAGCCAGCCGACCGACGGTTCCTGCGCCGGGCCGAACGCCGCGGCGCGGCCCACCGGCCAGCCCCAGCCGAGTGGCCAGCCGCAGACCCGCCCCAGCGGCGGCCCGGACGGGCCGGGCGGTCAGAACGGGCAGGGTGCACCTGGCGGGCAGGGCGGCTTCGGTGGCGGCGGCTTCGGTGGTCGGGCAACCGGCAAGGTGACCTCGGTGTCCGGCTCCACGATCACCATCTCGGGCACCGATTTCGGCACCGACAAGGCCGTCACCTACACGGTGCTGGTCGACGGCGACACCAGGTACACGCAGTCGGTCGCGGCGACGTCGACCGGGCTGGCTGTCGGGAAGTGCGCGGTCGCGAACGGCGACACCGACGACACCGGCACCGTCACGGCCACCCGGATCGCGCTGAGCGAGGCCACGAACGGCGCCTGCGCCACCGGCTTCGGCGGGGGCTTCGGTGGCCGGGGCTCTGGCGCGGGTGGCAGCGGATCCGGCGGAACGGGCACCACGAATGGCTGACGCGACACAGCGGGCGGACGAGACCGCGCCAGCGGACGGGGCCCCCCGGGCCGGTGGGACCTTCCGGGCTGGTGGGACCTCGGGGGCTGGCGGCGGTTCGCGGCCGGCGCCGCGCCGGCCGCGCCGGCCCCGCAAGGCTGTCGTCGGCGGGGTCGCGGCGCTGGTGCTCGTCGGGGCGGGCGTCGGCGCGGGTCTCGCGGTCACCGCTGACGACGGGCCGTCCTACCGGCTCGCCGCCGCGACCACCTCGTCGGTCACCCAGACGCTGACCTCGGTCGGGACGCTGAGCACGGTCGACACGGCGACGCTCTCCTTCCCGGTCGGCGGAACGGTGACCGGGGTGCCGGTGCAGATCGGTGATCAGGTCAGCGCCGGGCAGGTCCTGGCGAACCTGGACCCGACCGCGCTACAGAGCGCGCTCAACACCGCGAACCAGAACCTGGCGAACGCGCGGCTCACACTGACCGACGACGCGTCCGGCCAGACGTCCACGGGAGGCGGGCAGGGCGCCACCGCGGCTGTGGCGTCCGCGTCGTCGAGCGCGGCGGGGCCATCGGGCTCCACGATCGGCCTGCTCGCGAACGCCTCGTCAGGGTCCTCGGGCACCGGCGCCGGGACCTTCGGCGTCCAACTGGCCAGCGCCTCCGCCGACGGATCCACGAAGCCGAGCGCGCTCGACACCGCTGTCACCACGGCTCAGCAGGAGGTCGTCGCCGCCCAGTCGGCGCTCGACGGCGTCCTGACCGACCTCGGCGCCGATCTCGGCTCGCTAACCGCCCAGGGCGGTGGCTGCGCGGTGACCGGCGGCTCGCCGCCCGAACCGATCTCCTACACGGCCACGCCAACCCCCGCCGACTCCTCGGCCAGGGCCGGGACGATCGGCGGCACGGTCGGTGACAAGGACACGGTGACCCTGACCAGGAACGGCACGGTGATCGCGACCCGGACTGGTCCCTACACGTTCAGGGGTCTCGACACCGGCGCCGTGTACACCGTCACGATCCAGCAGGCCGGCCTGGTCGGCACCATCGACGTCACGCGGTGCCAGAGCGCGATCAGCGGTCTCATCACCCGGTTCGGCGACGCGTCCAGCGCGTCGGGGGAGTCGAACCTGGCGGCCCTGGCGTCCCGGCTGGCCTCGGCGAAGGTCAACCTCGACACGGCGGTCGCCGCCCTGCACAGCGCCGGCGGCGTACCGGCCGGGCCTGAGGTCACTCCGTCGACCGGCCCGCAGCCCGGTGGGACGACCAGTCCGGTCACCGGTGGGACGGTCGCGCCGAGCCAGGGCGGCTCAGGCCTGGGAAGCCACCCCTCGACCGCGCCGTCCACGAAGCCGACCGTGACCGCCACCCCCCGGCCGAGTCCCAGTTCATCGGACGGCGGCTCGTCGCGCGGTGAGTCGTCAGGCGACGGCTCATCCGGCTCCGGCTCGTCGAGTGGATCCGATGCCCGGCCCACCCCGGCTCCGTCCGAGTCCGATCGTGCCGGCTCGGCGGGTTCCGGTTCCGGCGCGGGCGGCGGCGGCTTGGCCGGTTCCGGTTCCGGCGGCGGCTCGGGTGCCGGCACGGCGGGTGGTTCGGGCGGTGGGGCGATGACAACACGCGCGGCCCAGCCCGCCACCGCCGAACAGCTCGCCGCGGACCAGGCCGCCATCGACGCGGCCGTCGCGCAGGTCGCCGTGGCCCAGCAGAACCTGAACGGGGCCACGCTCACCAGCCCCATCAGCGGGACGGTGGCCGCCATCTCGCTAGCCCCCGGTGCCACCGTGGGCGCGTTCTCGACCAGTGGCACCATCACGGTGCTCGGGGACGGCGACAAGCAGATCACCACCACGGTCCCCCTGTCCGCCGTGGACACCGTCAAGGTGTCGAATCCGGCGACCGTCACCGTGGACGGGGTCAAGGAGCCGCTGACCGGCACCGTTTCGTCGATCGGCGCTCTGAACAGCACCACCGGCTCGACCACGACCTATCCCGTCAGGATCGTTCTGAAGCCGACGAGCACCCGGCTCTTCGACGGCACCGGCGCCACCGTGTCGATCACGGTGAAGGAGGTCAAGGACGTCCTGACCGTGCCGACGTCCGCCGTGCACCGGGTCGGACAGCTGGCCACGGTCACCGCGCTGAAGGACGGGAAGGCGACGGCGGTCCGGGTGGAGACCGGCGCGGTGGGCCCCGAGCGCACCGAGGTGATCTCGGGACTCCAGCCCGGTGACCAGGTCGTCCTCGCGGACATCAACGCCGACCTGCCCTCAGGCGGTTCGGCCCGGTCCTCCACCAGCGGCGGGCTGTTCGGCAACGGCAACGGCAACGGCGGCGGCGGTGGGCTCCTCGGCGGCGGTGGCACGGGCGGTGGCCCCGGGGGCGGCTTCGTCGGCGGTTTCGGTGGCGGCTCCGGTGGCGCTGGTGGCGGTGCCGGCGGGGGTGGCGGCCAGCGCTGACCGCCACCCGTAAAACCTCCGTTGACACCCTCGGTCCCGTGTCACTACGTTTCCGCTCACAACGGCCGTTCCATATACGGAACGGCACTGGAAGGAGCGGGCTGATGGCTGACGGCACCGACCGGCAGGGCAGGCAGGAGAAGCCCCGACAGTTCTTCTTCGACGTCAACGAGATGACCGGCCGCACGAACGTCGAGATCATGGGGGATTCCGAGGAGGCCGAGAAGTATTTCGACTTGTTCGGGCGGGATCTCGTCACCAAGGTCATTCTCCAGTCGCCGGCACTGTCCGTCTTCCATGAGTCGGCCAAGCCGGGTGAGCGGGTCAAGCCCCATCGTCACGGCACTCACCAGATGAATTACGTCCTCAGCGGGGAGCTGATTTTCGGCCGGCGGCGGGTGGGGCCCGGAATGGGATTCTTCACGCCCGACATGCTCTACTCGTGGCGGGCCGGGGAGGAAGGCGCCGAATGGCTCGAGATCCACGCCGGCCAGCCCGGCATCTTCGTGGAGCAACGGGATCTCTGACGGGCCTGCCCGCCACCGCGGAGGCGTTCGCGGTCCGCTGGGCGCCTGTGCCGCTCCGGAGCCACCGACCAAGTGAAGGACGTCGATTATGACCGGGTTATTCGAAGGCAAGGCCGCTCTCATCACCGGCGCCGGCTCCGGAATGGGCCGAGCCATCACCCTGCGACTCGTCGGGCAGGGCGCCTCGGTGCTCGCCCTGGACATCGACGCCGACCGGCTCGTCGAGACGAAAGCCCTCGCGGCAAAGGCCCTCGAGACGGCCCGAGTGGCGGGCACGGTGTCCGTCCGCCAGGCCGACGTCAGCGACCCTGGCGCATGCGCCGAGGCGGTGGCCGCCTGCGTGGCGGAGTTCGGGAAACTGGACGTGCTGGGCAACGTCGCCGGCATCTACCTCGCCGAGCACACCACCAAGGTCACCGTCGAGCAGTACCGCCGCGTGATGGCCGTCAACCTCGACGCCTGTTTCTTCCTGGCCCAGGCCGCCATCCCGCACCTGCTGGAGACGGGTGGCAACATTGTCAACATCGCGTCCAACGCCGGGCTCCAGGGCGTGCCTTACTCTGCGGCCTATTCCATGAGCAAGGGCGGTGTGGTTGCGCTGACCCGGTCGCTGGCCGTCGAGTTCCTGAAGACGCCGCTGCGGGTCAACGCCATCGCCCCGGCGGGCACCAACACCAACATCGCGACCTCGGGATCGTTCCCGTCCGGCATGGACCCCGACCTCGCCCGGCGGATGGCGGGCCTGCGCGGCCTGGCCGAGCCGGAGGAGATCGCCGCCCTGTTCTCGTTCCTCGCCTCCGCCGACGCCCGCTCGGTGACCGGCGCCGTCTACACCGTCGACAACGGCCTCACCGTCAGCTGACCGCCCAGCCGCCACCCGCCGCCGGCGGCCGGTTCGACTGCCGGCGGCGGGTCGCTGAAAGTTGTGGCCGGCCGGCCCCGTGACCTCGCCCTCGCCGCCGGCGCGTGGGCGCGTATGCCGCTGCGGATCCCGATGATCCGCGCGGCCCTCCCCGCCCGCCGCGCCGGGTGACGTCCGGGACGTCCTTTCACCGCACCGCGGTGTGCGGCCTCAGCGCGCGGCCTCATCCCCAGCCCGGGCGGCCGCCTGCTCGTTCCCGTGCGCGCGTAGCGGGGGGATCACCTCGTCGAGCAGACGGTGGACTATGCGGTCGGGGTCGCCGGTGCCTGGCGCGGGCATGAAGATGAAGTGCCGGGCGCCGGCGTCGACGAAGTCGCGGAGCTTGCTGGTGACCTCCTCCGCCGTCCCGGCCGCCGCCACGCTGTCGACCATGGTCTTGAAGTCCTGGTTGTAGGTGCCGCCCATCGTGCGCGCGGCCTCCTCGCGTGCTCGGTCGCCGTCGGGGTCGACGTTGACGAACACGAACGCGTACCACTCGAATCCGCTCAGATCACGTCCGGCGTCGGCCGCGGCCTGACGGATGGTCCGCGCCGAGGCCGCGTAGCGGCGGGGCGAGTACAGGTAGGGCATCCAGCCGTCACCGAGCAGCGCGGCGCGGCGCATCGCCGGCTCCTTCCGGCCGGCGACGATGACGGGCGGGCCGCCGGGCTGGGCCGGCGCCGGGTGGATCCGGACGTCCGTCATCGGGTAGAACGGCCCGTCGTGGGAGATCGTCTGGGCTGTCCAGAGCCGCCGGAGCAGGCCGATGGCCTCGTCGGTGCGCCGCCCGCGTTCCCGGACCGGAACCTGGCAGGCGCTGAACTCCTGCGGGTACTCGCCGCCGATGCCCACGCCGAGGACGAGCCGCCCGCCGGTGGCCCGGTCCAGGTCGGCGACCTGCTTGGCCACGATCGCCGGTGCGTACAGGGGGAGGAGCAGGATCGCCGTCCCGATGCGTACCCGTTCGGTCACCGCTGACAGGCGGGCCAGGCTCATCATCGCCTCGCCCGACGGGTTCCGGGAGGCGACGTGCCCGCCCGTCCACAGCGAGTCGATCGGCAGGTCCTCCAGCGCGGCGGCCCGTTTCAGATCGGCCCCGGCGACGAACCCGACCGAGATCACGCCGTCCTGTGCGGCCATCCGAACACCTCCGCGGCTCGCGCCGCCCCCGCCGCGCGCACTGGCGGGAGTCGGCTGGCCGAGCGTGCGGCAGACCGCCCGCCGCAGGCAACCGACCCGAGCGCGCGGCCCGCCGCCCGCGACCTCGGCACGGTATGAATTTCATGCCGGGAAGCGCGCATGGTGAACCCCTTTTGTTCTCGCGGTCACAAGGCCCTCCGGCTGTTTCCGGCAGCCCGTTCGTAGGAATTCTGCGGTAGCTCCGTCCCGGCCCTCCGGCTCGATGGTCTGGCGCGGCTCAGCCTTTTACTGATGGTGTCTCATCTCATCCCGGGAACCGCCTGCAAGTGACGCGGCGCGACATTGGTCGACACGTTCCGAAGCGTAGTATTTCGCGAGCCCTTGCGCTTCCTCCCGACGTCATCCGGCGCCGGGAAAGCGTGTATCCGTCGGCCGGAAACGGGAAGGAAGGGACTCGTGGGGGAGCGGGAGGCAGTACCCGCCGCGGGAGCATCCACCGCGGGCGTGCGCTACCACCACCTGGACGCGCTGCGCGGTGTCATCATGCTGATCGGCGTCTTCGTCCACGTGGCCACGCTCGGGGACGACCCCGTCTTCGACGGGATAGCGCGGGCCTCCGGCCTCTTCCGGATGGAGGCCTTCTTCGTCATCTCGGGTTTTCTCTCCGCGATGCTCACCGCGAAATACGGGCCCGGGCTCGCCCTCCGGCGCAGGCTGGCGGCGGTGGGCGTGCCGCTGGCGGCGACGCTCGTGCTGTTCAACCCGCCGACACTGTGGCTGATCTCCCGCTTCCACAACCGTAGCGACATCTCGTTCGCCGACTTCCTGCGAGCCTGCATGGCTCCCGCGTTCGAAGGCCGGTTGAACTGGTACCTGCACCTGTGGTTCCTGCTGGTGCTCCTCGGGTACGCGCTCCTCACACCCGCGGCGGTGAAGCTGCTGAGCAGGTTCGTCTCCACCCGGTGCTATCAACAGGCCACCGCGGGGCGGCTCCGTGCCATGACGGCGATCACGCTTCTCGTGCTGGGCACGATGGCGGCCGGCAGGATCGGCTGGGGCGAGGCCATCCGGCCCGTCATCGGGTCGGGATTTCATACGGACCTGGTCCGCCGCACCCTGGAGTTCCTGCCGTTCTTCCTACTCGGTCTCCTGCTGTTTCTGGACAGGGGCCGGCTCGTGCCGTCATTCCAGCGGCCCGCGCCGGTTCTTCTCTCGGTGTCGGGGCTCGTCCTGCTGGCGTCGTGGCACGGGTGGGTGGACACGCTCGCGATGGGCACCGGCCGGGTGCTGGCCGAGACGATGTTCGCCATTCCGGTGATCGCGACGATTTTCGCCGCGGCCAGTCGGTGGGGGTCGCGCCCGAGTCCCGCCCTGCGTTATCTGGCGGAAGCCTCGTACTCGGTCTACCTGCTGCATTTCTTCTGGATCTACGTGTTCGCGACCCTGCTCGGTTTCGATCCCGGTCTCGGCTCGGCACGGATGCTGCTGCTGGTCGTCGCCACCTACGCGGCCACCTTCGCGACCCACCATCTCGTGATTCTCCGGTTCCCGCTCCTCCGGCGAATCTTCAACGGCAGGTTCCCGTCGAAGGCCCGCCCCGGGTCGGAGCCGCCCGTGGCCGTGCCGGCGGCTCCGCCCGTGGCGGTACCGGCGGCTCCGCCGGTTCTCACCTCGACGCGTGGCGGGTGCGCCGCTGGTTGGGCACGGCCGCGGGCCGGGAGCGCCTCAGAGGATCCGAGCCAGGCGGGCTCGCCGGCCCAGCCGACACGGGCATCCCCGGCACCGCGCTGTACGTCCGGTGCCCGCCCGGCGCGGCACCCGCGGCGGCGCCCGGCACCGAGCCCATCGGGGACGGTGAGCCCATCGGGGACGCCGAGTCCGCCGGGCGCGTAGGCCGTCCCCCGGGGCGTGCCGCGGGCCGGGAGAGGAACCCTCCCAGCCAGGACGGCGCCGCCGCCGACTTGAGGGCGAGCGCGGGCGATTCGACGAGGTGCCAGCTGGCGACCGCGACCGCCCCGGAGAGGCCGATCGAGGCGACGATGTTGACGGTGACGTTGTCGTCGCCGACGCCGAGCTCGAGCAGGAGGAGCTGCAGCGGCCACGAGTAGACGTAGATGCCGTAGGAGAGGTCCCGCCGGCTCCCGACCCGCATGAGACGACGTCCGGTGCCCGCCCACAGCAGGAAGTAGGCCAGCGGCGCGGGCGCGAGGGGCAGGTAGGCGGCGGGAGCCGCGAGGGCGATGGCGAGCAGGCAGCAGCTCGCGGCGAGCAGCGGCCGGTTCAGCGGGATGCGGTCGGCGTAGAGGAACATCACCGCGCCGACGAGGAACATCGAGGCGAAGCGGAGCGCGTAGGCGTCGGCGAGGCGGTCCGCGCCGAAGACGGCGTCCGCGGCGGCGAGCACCCAGCAGGCGACGGCCAGGCCGAGGACGGCTGCCCGGCGCCGGCGCAGCAGCCCCACCGCCCCGAGGATCCCGATCATCAGGTAGCACAGCGCCTCGAAGAAGAGGGTGTGCAGGGAGCCGTCGAGCGCGCCGCCGCCGTTGAGGTCGCCGATGTTGAACTGGTGCATCCGCAGCAGGGCGTTGGCTGCGACGTAGGTCAGCGCCGAGTCGGCGCCCGTCCAGGGATAGCCGGCGAGGGTGTCCCGTTCGAGTAGCCACAGCAGCGGTCCGAGGATCACCGCGGTCACGGCGAGGCAGACCCAGAAGCCGGGCAGGATCCGCAGCAGGCGGTGCCACAGGAAACGTCCGGTCGAGCGGGCCCGCTGCCGGCTCCGAGTGATCAGGAAGCCGCTGAGCAGGAAGAATCCGTCCACGGCGACCTCGCCCGCCTCCGGCCCGCCGGTCAGCTTCCCGAGCGGGTCGTCCTCGTCCCGGACGAACCCCCAGGAGTGCGACACCAGCACGGTCGCCGCCAGGACGAGCCTGAGCGCGTTGAGGTTGTTGTGCCGCGGATCGAACGCCTGGCCCAGGGTCCGTGCGCCGGGCGTCGCCAGCCATCCCCACGGTCCCTGCGGCGCCCAGGGCCATCCGTGCCGCTTCCTGCGGTGGCGCGGACCTTCGGGACGGCCCGGGGCGCGGGCCGAGCTGGCGTGCGTCACGTCTGGTGTCCTCTCGAGGCCTCGGCCCAGCCGCGCCCGTGGACGGCGTTCCCGACGCCACCGCATCCAGAGGACTACCCTCCGCACCCATCTCGGGCAGGCGTCGCACGCGCGGGTGCGGCCATCTCCGTCAGAGGTACGCCTACCCCCGGACCAGCCCCCCACAAAAGGCGCGACTGTCCGATCCGACACAGCCGTCGCTGCTCAGGGCGCCTGAGGCGCCGCCGCCCGAGTTGCCGGAGGCACGGCTGTCCCGGTCGTCTCACCAGGACACTCGACGGCGGTCCGCTCGCCCGCCGCCGGGTCCCGCGACCCGACCAGGACGTCGTGGCCGCGCGCGGCGAGCTGGCGGGCGATCTCCCGGCCGAGGCCACGATTGGCCCCGGTCACCAGCGCCAGCGGCCGCCGCTCGGCTGTCTTCCGCCAGGTGGTGGCCGCGAAGCGGCGCGACGTTGCCAGGAAGGTCAGTAGCGCCAGGTAACGCTGCCGGGGCCGGGGTCGTCGAACCGGATGACGCCAAACTCCTCGGTGACGTCGAAGACGAGCGTTGTCGTGACGGTGGTGCCAGCGGAGAGCGGTCCGGTGGGGAACATCGCCTCCGAGAAAAGCGGGCAGGCTATTGTGTTGTCCGGCCCCACCGCGGAGAACATGAACCAGTCCGGCGCAACGTAGTCTCCGGTCACCTCGGCAGAGACATCCGCGACGAGATAGACGCCATTTTTTGGCTTCGGCGGGTATTCACTGCCTGGTGCGGTGGGCTGTTCACGCACATTCTCGACCGTGAGCGTGATAGCTGTGGGCTGCTCGCAGCCCAGTATCTTGTACTGGACGACGACAGTGTCACCCGCGGCAACAACGGGGTCGATCCCGTCCGGTGAACGCTGAGCCGCCTCGGTTCCCGGACTCGCCGGGCCAGCGGATTCAGGGCAGTCGGCCGGACTGGCGGCGCCCACACCACCCGCCGACAGATCCACGCTCGGTCCGTAATTCTCTTCATCCGTGAACGGAGCGTTTAGCTCGCGGACGACGTCATGGGCCACTTCATCGCTGTCGGTGCCGCCGCGGACCACCGCGACCGTACTCAACGCGACGGCGACACCGGACAGGACCGCGACGGCGACCAGCAGCCAGCCCTGCCATCGCGGCGACGACGAGGGCTGCGGCGGCGGTGGATACCAGCCGTAGGCGGGCCACGGAGCGACTGGAACATGGAGTGGAGTTCCCGTCGGCCTCGCGCCAGGTGCGGGCACCCCCCACCCCGCCGCCTGGTCCGCCGGGGAACTGCCAGATCCGGGGGCTGGGTTCTCAGTTGGTCGCGAGTCCTCCGCCGATGAAGAGGGCGATGGCGACCCATGCGCGGGAGGTATGGCCGCGGACGGGGAAGCGGCCTCCGGTCGTTCTCCTGATGGTTTCCCGCCGTCTTCCGCCACGCCCCGCCCTTCGCCCTGGATCCTCGGATCTCCGAACACCCGGCTGGTTGAACGGCTCACGCTAGCGGATTGAATGATAATCCGCGCGGCACCGCCTCGCCGGGCCCGGATTGGTTCACTCCTCGTCGTGGACGACGGCGACGGGGCAGGCGGCGTGCAGGATGGACTGGTGGCTGACCGAGCCGAGAAGCAGGTCGGCGAAGCCGCCCCGGCCGCGGCGGCCGACCACCAGGAGCTGCGCGTCGGCGGCCTCGCGCAGCAGGGCCGAGGTGGGCGCCTCCGCGGTGACGACCGTGTCGACAACGACCTCGCTGGCGTGGTGCAGGCCCTTCGCCACGGTCTCGTCCAGCATCGTCTGCGCCCGTCGCAGCAGATCCGACTGCCCGCTTATGACCAGCCCGGGGTACAGCGGCTCGGTGCGGCCCACGGCGTGGACGACCCGCAGCGGGGCCTGGCGCAGGGCGGCGGCCCGGGCAGCCCAGCGCAGGGCGCCGACCGAGTTCCGTGAGCCGTCGACGCCGACCACCACCGGTCGCCGGTCGGGGCGGGGCGCCCGGTCGGTCGAGCCCCGGACGACGACGACGGGGATGCGGGCATGGTTGACCGCGCCCTGCGCGACCGAGCCCGCCAGCACCCGGTGCACCGGGCCGTGACCGTGCGACCCGACCACGACCATCTCGGCCCCGGTCCAGTTCTTCTCCAGCGCGACCAGCGGCGGTGCCTCGACGACCAGGCGGCTCACGTCGACGTCGCCCGCGCCGACGCGCTCGACGGCCTGCTCGAGCGCCTCGGTTGCCGCGGTCTCGAGGGTCTCGTGATCGGCCCGGACGACGCGGCGGAAAACCTCTCGCGGCAGCCCGTCGCTGCCCCACGCCAGCAGCGCGGTGACGGGCCGGGCGCGCAGCCGCGCCTCGCGTAACGCCCACCGCAGCGCGTCTTCCGAACCTGTTGAACCGTCCACGCCGACGAGAATTGTCCTGTCCACGTCCAGTACCGCCTGTCTTCATCGGTTGCCGGCCCGAAAGCGACCGCCTCGAATCTCGCATCGCGGGCGGAGACGGACATCGGCCGTCCGGCAGGCGGTTTTCGGTTCGTCGGCCAGGTCTCGCCGGGACCATAGGCCCGCGGTCCGGATCACGCACTTTCCCGGGTCGGTAGGAAGACGGCCATCTCCAGGCCGCCTTCGGGCCGGGACACGGCCCGGACCGAGCCGCCGTGGGCGCGGACGATCGAGGCGACAATCGACAGGCCGAGCCCGGCACCGGGCTGGGCGCCGGGCTCGGCCCCCCGCGATCCCCGCCCGGCCTGGCTGAACGGTTCGAAAAGGTCGACGGCCGAGGACGAAGGCACTGGGGGACCGGTGTTGGCGACCCACAGCACCGGATCCCTGCCGTCGCGCACCCATACCGTCCCGCCGCGTCGGTTGTACTTGATCGCGTTGTCGACCAGGTTGGAGACCATCCGCTCCAGCAGCACCCGGTCGCCCCACACGAGATCGGGCGGCCGAGCGGAACGGTCGTGGCCGGTACGCTCCCACCGCAGGTCCACCCCGGCCTCGGCGGCGACCGCCCGGTGCGTGTCGACGACCGTCTCGACGACCTCGTCAAGGCACACCACCTGGCGGACCGCGAGGCCACGGTCGCTGCGCGCCAGCACCAGCAGCCCTTCGATGAGTGCCTCGATGCGCACGTTCATCGTCAACAGGCGGGTGCCGAGCTCGCGCAACGCCGGTTCGGCCCCGGGGCGGCCCATCGCGACCTCGACGAGGGTGCGCTGAGCAGCCAGCGGGGTGCGCAGCTCGTGCGAAGCGTTGGCCACGAACCGGCGCTGGCTGTCGAAGGACGCGGCCAGCCGGTCGAGCATCTCGTCGAACGTGTCGGCGAGCTCGGTCAGCTCGTCGCGTGGCCCGCGCAACCGGATCCGCGCATCAAGATTGTCCGCCCCGAGCCGGCGGGCCGTCGCGACCACCGCCTGCACCGGGCGCAACGTCCGGTCGGCCACCACCCACCCCAGCAGCAAAGCCAGGATCAGCGTGGCCCCGATCGCCACCCCTGACTGCACCAGCAGGGTGTTCAGCACACCCCCGCGGTAGTTGCGGACGGCCCTGACCACGGTCAGCACACCGGTCTCCGGGCCCGAACCGGTCCCGACGGTGCCGGGCAGTCCGGGACCCGACTGTCCGGGCATCGTGACCGTTCCCTCGAAGACATGCGCGGCGGGAGCGGCGGCTGGCGGCAGCGCGGAGCGAACCAGGAGGTAGTTGACGGCCAGCAGCACCACGCCGCTGAGGAGAAACAGGCCACCGCACATCAGCGCGAGCCGGATCCTGACCGACATCGCGACCGGCCGGGGTCTCCTCAGCCCTTCATGCGGTACCCGACCCCGGCGACCGTCTCGATCAGCGGGGGCGGCCCCAGCTTGCGGCGCAACGTCATCACCGCCATCCGCACGGCGTTGGTGAAGGGGTCGACGTTGGAATCCCAAGCCTTCTCCAGGAGCTCCTCGGCGCTGACCACGGACCCGTCGGCCCGCATGAGGACCTCCAGGACGGCGAACTCCTTGCGGGAGAGCGGGACGAAACGGCCGTCCCGCGACACCTGGTGCCTCGGCACGTCCAACTCGACGCCGGCGCGGGTCAGGACCGGCGGCACCGCGGCACGGGCCCGTCGACCCAGTGCCTGAACCCGGGCGACGAGCTCGGCGAACGCGAACGGCTTGGTCAGATAGTCGTCGGCCCCCACCCCGAACCCGTGGACCCGGTCGGCGATGTCCCCGGCGGCGGTCAGCATGATGACCCGGGTGTCGCCGCCGGCGGCCACCACGGCCCGGCACACGTCGTCGCCGTGCACCGCGGGTAGATCCCGGTCGAGCACGATCACGTCGTAGGGATGGAGCGCGGCCAGTTCCAGGGCGCTGGCCCCGTCCCCGCAGGTGTCCACCGCCATGGCCCGCTGGCGGAGGCCCTCGGCGATGGCCTCGGCCAGCATCGCCTCGTCCTCGACCACCAGGATCCGCACGCGACCGCCTCTCCGCTCACGTCGATCATCGGCGGTGGGCCATAAAGAAAGAGTAAGGGGTGACACTTACGGAACCCAGATCGCCCGGTCACTAGATCTGGTCGTGGCCGGCGGATCCGCGGCGGCCATGACACGGAGGTGGCTCATGAGACGACGATGGTCCGCACGCGTTCTGATCGGGACGGCGATCGTGTTGGCGGTCGGTGCGAGCGGCACCGCGCTGGCGATGGCCGCCCAGCCCGCTGACCCGACCGAGCCCGGCACGTCGTCCGGTGCTCCCGCCCTCCCGCCGGACGACTCCTTCACCCGGTGCCTCGTGGCGAACGGGGCCCAGGTGCACACCGACCCGACGGTGGACGGCCGACGCTCGGTGCGGGTGACGCTCGACCCGGCGCACCAGTCTCCGGCGCTGGACGCCTGCCAGCGGTTCGCACCCGCCCCCGGCACCATCGGCGGCGGCCCGGCCCCGATCCAGCCGTTGACCGCGGAACAGAACGCGACGGTGACGGAGTGTCTGCGGGCCGAGGGAGTGGCCTTCCCCGCTCCCGGGACCACCCAGGTGCTGGGCCTGCCGCCGGCGGACGAGCCGATCCCTCCGGGCTCCGCCCCCGCCGCCCCTGCTCCCGGCGCTGGCGCCGGCAGCGGCAGCGGTGCGGCACCGGCCCCCGGTTCCGGAGGCGGCCCCGTCCTGGTGCCCGGTCCGGTGGTCAGCGGAGGTCCGGGCGGGTACGGCGGCCTGGTGATCAGCAGGGAAGCGGGTGCCGGTGGCGAAGCGGCACCCGGCGGCCCCGACGTGCTCGGTGACGCACCTGACGTGCCCGGTCTGCCCGGTGACGCGCCTGGCGGACCCGGCGCGCCCGGTGACGCGCCTGACTCGAAGGTTCTCGGCGCGCTCGGCCGGTGCGCACAGGCCGCCGGCCTGCCCGGTCTCGCCCTGGAGACGCACTCGGCGGACAGGACCACCACAGTGGTGGCGATGGCGGTCGAGCCCCGCTCGTAGGCAGGACAGCGCTCCTCGGTCGCGTCAGGCGGGCGCGGCAGCCGTCGCCCGCCTGACGCGACCACAACCGGCGCCGGCCCGGCCCGGCCCGGCGATCCGGTGCCGGCAAGTCACAGCCCGGCGCTGGTGACCTCGGTGGTGTCCGGGACGCCGGGCCGGACGAGCAGCCCACAGAGGACGGCACCCGCGGCGAAGATCGCTGCCGACCAGGCGAAGGCGGTGGTGTAGCTGTGGACGGCGGCACGGGCGAGCAGGTCGGCGCCGGGTGCCCTGCCGCGGGCGTAGTCACTGGCGGCGGTGGCGGCGATGGTGCTGAGCACGGCGATGCCGATGGACCCGCCGATCTGCTGCGCGGTGTTGACGGTCGCCGAGGCCACCCCGGCGTCGTCGGGCTCGACACCCGCCGTGGCGGTGCTCATGGCCGGCGCCATCGCCAGCCCCAGCCCGACTCCGGCGATGACGAGGGCGGGCAGGATGTCGGCCAGGTAGGTGCTGTGGACCTCGAGCGTGGTGAGCCACAGCATGCCGCCCGCGGCGGTGAGCATGCCGAGGCCTATCAGCGGCCGTGGACCGACCCGGGGGAACAGGACACTGGTCGCCACGGTGGCGGTGATCATCACCGCGCCGACGATCGGGAGGAACGCCAGCCCGGTACGGATGGGCGAGAATCCGAGGTTCTGCTGGAGGTAGTAGGTCAGGAAGAGAAAGATCCCGAACACGCCGACGCCGACGACGAAGACCGTCAGGTAGGCGCCGGCGCGATTGCGGTCGAGCAGGATCCGCATCGGGAGCAGGGGATGCGTGACCTTTGTCTCCAGGGCCACGAACAGCGCCAGCAGTGCGGCTCCGGTGAGGAGCAGGGCCCAGGTGCCCGGAGCGGACCAGGAATGGGTCTGCGCGTTGGCGAAGCCGTAGACCAGGCTGAACAGGCCGGCGCAGACAGCAAGAGTACCGGGCAGGTCGAGGGCCGGATGTCCGTCGACGCTCTGGCGGCGAATCAGGCCGGCCGCACCGGCCATCGCCACCGCGGCGAAGACCAGGTTGACGTACAGGCACCAGCGCCAGTCGAGGTATTCGGTGAGGACTCCACCGAGCAGCAGGCCGACCGCACCGCCCGCGCCGGCGATCGCACCGTAGATGCCGAACGCCTGGGCGCGTTCCCGCGTTTCGGTGAAGGTCGTCGACAACAGGGACAGGCCGGCGGGCGCCAGCAGCGCGCCGAACATGCCCTGGCTGGCACGGGCGGCGACCAGCATGCCGAAATTGACGGCCGCCCCGCCGACGGCGGAGGCCGCGGCGAAGCCTGCCAACCCGGCCAGCAGGGCCATCCTGCGGCCGAACAGGTCGGCGATGCGCCCGCCGAGCAGCAGCAGGCTGCCGAACGCCAGCGCGTAAGCGGTTATGACCCACTGCCTCGCACCGTCGGAGAAACCCAGGTCGCGCTGGGCCGAGGGCATCGCGATGTTGACGATCGTCGTGTCGAGGATGACCATCAGCTGCGCGACCCCGAGAACAGCGAGGATCCACCAGCGCCGAGGATGATCAGGGTTGATCCCGTCGGTGGCCGCGGGCTCCTGGTGTGTTGTGCGGGAGTCGGTGAAGGTCATGGCGACCGCCCTGTCCTATGTGTCGTGCCCGTTCGGAACCCTGCTGACTCTCGGGGTGAGATGGGGCGGGACACCCGGGTGCCCGCGCGGTCAGAACTCGAACACCAGCCGGGCCGGGACCTCGCTGGCCAGAACCTCGTCCATGCAGACGTTGACGTCGTCGAGCTTCCGCCGGGCGGCGATCACCCTCGTCCGTCCGGCCGCGTGCAGCCGGAAGACCTCGGCGAGGTCATTGCGGGTGCCGACGATTGACCCGCGGACACTGATGCCCTTCAGCACGAGGTCGAAGATCGGGATGGACATCGTGCCGTCGGCGGGCAGCGCGACACAGACCAGCCGTCCGCCGCGACGCAGCGAGGCGAACGCCTGCTCGAACGCCCGCGGGGATGCGGCGAGAGCCACCGCGACATCAGCACCGCCGAGCTTCTGGATGGCCTCGACCGGGTCGGTGGACCGCGCGTTCACCACGTGGTCGGCGCCGAGCTCGGTGGCCAGGGCCAGCTTCGGCTCCGTGACGTCGACCCCGACGACGAAACCACCGGCGATGCGGGCGTACTGCAGCGCAAGGTGGCCCAACCCGCCGATGCCGAACACCGCGACGGTCTCGGCCGGGACGACACCGGCGACCTTGATGGCCTTGTAGGTGGTCACCCCGGCGCAGGTCAGCGGCGCGGCGTCGAAGGAGGAGACGCCCGCCGGGACCGGCACGGCGTAGTCCGCGTCGGCGACGGCGTACTCGGCGAACGCACCGTCCACCGTGTAGCCGCTGTTGTGCTGGCCCTCGCACAGTGTCTCCCAGCCGCCGATGCAGTAGCGGCACCGGCCGCAGGCATAGCCCAGCCAGGGGATGGCGACCCGGTCGCCGACGGCACGCCCGGTCACCCCGGCACCGAGGACTTCGACGACTCCCACTCCTTCATGCCCGGGGACGAACGGCGGAGTGGGCTTGACCGGCCAGTCGCCGTGAGCGGCGTGAATGTCGGTGTGGCACAGGCCGCTGGCCTCGATCCGGACCAGGACCTGGCCGGGCCCCGGTGTGGGAACGGGCCGGTCGACGATCTGCAGCGGTGCGCGGAAATCGGTGACAACGGCTGCCTGCATGACGTCCTCAATTCCTCGCGGTGGGGCGTGCTGCCGTCGGCCCCTTGGGAGAGTGTTAAGCATGGAGAAGGGTGGGTCCGTTCGCCCTGGATGGCGCCCGGTCCGTAAGGTCGACGATGCTGTCCGGCCTGCCGGAAACAATGTGTGTCATGACAGCCCTTCTGACCCACTCGCCGGAAAGGTTTTTACCGGCGCATCACCGACCGTGTCTCATGTTTCTCCGTCGGCAAGATCTGCTCATGCCACGTAGGTCCCGGGCCGGGGGGGACGGATGGTCCATGCGGGTGGGTCGAACGGTCACGTACCGCGGAGGTGGCGGGCGCGCAGGAGGCGGGCTCCCACCTGTGCCCGGCGGTCCCGTCCGGACTGGGACCATCCGCCCATAGGTGGCGGGATGTAGCTCACTCGGACGGAAGTCCGGTCCCCGACATGCTGGTGGTCATCCCGATCGAGGAGGACACGATGCCTGTCACCACCGGTACGAAGGCCACTGCCGCGGTCCGCTCGCCCCTGGCCGACCTCAACCGCCACCACCACCCGGGACGCCACAGCCTCGCCGTCGACGTCCTGCTCGCGGTCACCCGGGTCAGCCTCGGCTGGATCTTCCTGTGGGCGTTCCTCGACAAGCTGTTCGGCCTGGGCCACGAGACCCCCTCGGCCCAGTCCTGGGTCAACGGCGGCAGCCCCACCGAGGGCTTCCTGGCCCACGCGGCCGCCGGACCGTTCGCCGGGATCTACCACGACATCGCCGGCGCGGCCTGGGCTGACTGGCTGTTCATGATCGGTCTGGCCGGTATCGGCGCGGCCCTCGTCCTCGGCGTCGGGATGCGCGCCGCCGCCGTCGCGGGTGCCACCCTGCTCGTCCTCATGTGGACCGCGGTTCTTCCCCCGGAAAACAACCCCTTCATGGACGACCACCTCGTCTACGCTCTGGTCCTCGGCCTTCTCGCCGCCTTCGGCGCTGGTCGTTCCTTCGGTCTCGGCGGCTGGTGGGAGCGCACGGCTCTCACCCGTGGCCGGCCCTACCTGATCTGAAGTACTTCGTCCCGTGGCGAGATGGACCCGAGGTGGTCCCGAAAACGCGGCCGCCGGATGGGCCGAACGCGGATCCATCCGGCATCGCCGGGCGGGCTGATTCTTTCTGGAAGGGCGGCGGTTATGCGTGCCGGAGAACTGATGACGCGCAAGCTCAGCATCGTGACACCCGACGTGCCGGTGAAGGACGTCGCGCGGCTGCTCGCACTGCGGGGGGTCGGCGCCGCACCGGTGGTGTCGCCTCAGGGCGAGCTGGTCGGCATCGTGACGGAGGCGGATTTCATCGCGCTGGAGGCTCGGCCTGACTTGAGGCTGCACGCCCGCCGTGACCGCAGTCCGCGGCCGGCCGCACCGGGCACTGTCGGCGAGGTGATGTCGTCGCCGGTCGTCACGGCCGGGGTCGACGCCGACATCGCGGACATCGTCGGCGTCATGCTGGCCGAGCACATCTCGCGTGTGCCGATCCTGGACGAAGCGGGAACGCTGGTCGGCATCATCAGCCGCAGCGATCTGCTCCGGCTGCTCGCCCGCCCGGACCGGCTGGTCGCCGAGGACGTCCGCGGTGCGGTGGAGGCGGCCGGGGTGCGCGGTTCGCCGCGGATCGAGGTGCTGCACGGGCGGGTCCGGATCTCGGACGTCGACACCTCGGATCCCGCGCTGCTGCGGCGACTCGTGCGCGACGTCCCCGGGGTGCTGGGCCTGGAGATCGCCCAACCGGTCGGTGCGGCCGGAGCGAGCGGCAGGGAGGACGAGCTGTGAGCGAGCGTCGGTGGATCGCGTGGTTCAAGGAGATCGGCGCGGACGACGTCGACCAGGCCGGGGGCAAGGGCGCGAACCTCGGAGAGCTGACCCGCGCCGGGCTGCCCGTGCCACCGGGATTCGTGATCACGGTGTCCGCGTACCTGGACGTCGTCGACGCGGCCTGGATGCGCTCGGAGATCGCCGCCCGTGCCGCGGGCATCGACCCTGACGACCACGCGCAGCTCGAACAGGTCGCCGGGGAGTTGCGGGCGCACATCGTCGCGGCGCCCGTCCCGGAGGCGCTGCGCCGCGCGATCTCGGAGGCGTACCGGGAACTGGGCGGCGGCTCGGTGGCGGTGCGGTCGTCGGCGACGGCCGAGGACGCGGCCGGCACGTCCTTCGCGGGCATGAACAGCACGTTCACCAACGTCTCCGGCGAAAAGGAACTCCTCGCGCGGGTTCGTGAATGCTGGGCCTCGCTGTACGGGCCGCGAGCCGTCGCCTACCGGGCCAGCCGCCACATGGTGGCCGAACCGGAGATCGCGGTCGTGGTCCAGCGGATGGTCGACGCGGAGCGGTCGGGCGTGATGTTCTCGGCCGACCCGACGACCGGTGACAGGTCCCGCATCGTGATCGAAGCGGCCTTCGGGCTCGGCGAGGTCGTCGTCGGCGGCGAGGTCATCCCGGACACCTACGTCGTGGACAAGGACGGCCCGCGGCTGGTCGACGTCCGGACCGGCGCGCAGACCCATCAGATCATCCGTGGCGCCGACGGCCACGACCTGCTCGTGAACCTGCTTCCGACGGAGGGACGCCACCGGATTCTCACCGAGGACGAGATACTGGACCTGGCGCGGCTGGCTCTGCGCGTCGAGGCGCACTACGGCGAGCCGCAGGACGTCGAATGGGTGATCGAGGGGCACCGGACACATCTCGTGCAGTCCCGCCCCGTCACGACCGGCGGGGCGGCACCGGTCACGACCGCACCCCGGCCCACGAGAATCGAGTCGTCCGAGAGGACCGGCCCGTCCGAGATGACGGGCAGGAGCGAGCCCTCCGACACCGTGCTGCTCACCGGCCTCGGGGGCGCGCCGGGACGGGCGGCCGGCCGGGTCCGCGTTCTCACCTCACCCGGCGATGGCGCGGCGTTCGTGACCGGGGAGGTCCTGGTCGCCGCGATGACCTCCCCGGACTGGGTGCCCGTCATCCGCCGCGCCGCCGCGGTGGTCACCGACAGCGGCGGGGTGACCTGCCATGCCGCGATCGTCGCCCGCGAGCTGGGCGTGCCCTGCGTGGTCGGGACGAGCAGCGCGACATCCACGCTGCGCACCGGCGACACGGTCGTCGTCGACGGCAGCCGCGGGGTGGTCGAGAAGGATGCGGACATATGGGAGACCCCGCGAGTGCTGGCCAACCCGGGGCGAGCCATGGTGAAGACCATCCCGTCACCCACGGTCGCGATCGAGGTCACGCCCGTCGTCCCGGCGGGCCAGGCGCCGAACCCGGTGGTTCCGGTGGCTGTCGAGCCGACCGCCACCAGGCTCTATGTGAATCTTGCCGTCGCCGACCACGTGGAGCAGGTCGCGGCACTGCCTGTCGCGGGCGTGGGCCTGCTGCGGGCGGAGCTCCTCCTGGTCGACGCGCTTTGTGGGACGCATCCCCGCCATCTGCTGGAGCAGGGCGGCCGCGCGGAGTTCGTGGAACGGATGGCCGCCTCCGTCGAGCGGATCACCCGCGCGTTCGCGCCCCGGCCGGTGATCTACCGGGCGACGGACTTCCGCACCAACGAGTTCCGCGGGCTTACCGGTGGCGACCGTTTCGAACCGGTCGAGGCGAACCCGATGATCGGCTACCGGGGCTGCTTCCGCTACGTCCGTGATCCCGCCGTGTTCGACGCCGAGCTGGAGGTGCTGGCCGTCGTGCGGGAACGCACGCCGAACCTGCACCTGATGATTCCGTTCGTGCGGACCGGCTGGGAGCTCGAGGCCTGCCTGAGGGCGGTGGACGCCAGTCCGCTCGGTGACCATCGGGACATGCTCCGCTGGGTGATGGCCGAGGTGCCCTCGGCCGCCTACTGGATCCCCGCCTACGCCCGGCTCGGGATCGACGGGGTCTCGATCGGCTCCAACGACCTGACCCAGCTCGTGCTCGGTGTCGACCGGGACTCCGAGACCTGCGCCGAGCTGTTCGACGAGGCGGACCCGGCGGTGCTCGACACCATCGCCCGCATCATCACGGCATGCCGGGAGAACGGTCTCACCTCGTCGCTGTGCGGGCAGGCTCCCTCGACCAGGCCCGACTACGCCGAGCGGCTCGTCGAGCTCGGCATCACCTCGGTCTCGGTCGATCCAGACGCGGTGGGTGCCGCGGCGTGGTCGATCGCCGCCGCGGAGCGCCGCATCCTCCTCGACGCGGCCCGGACCGGGATGGCGTCAGGGCGGGGCTGACCTCGGAGGCCAGCGGTGATCGCGGGCCCGGGGAAGCGATGCGAGCGGGGGGATCAGGCCGGCAGCTCCGATCCTTCCGCCCGCCCGGCATCCCTTCCGTCCATGTGCCCTTCCGCCCCGGCTTCCCGCAGGCCGGGGCGAGCCGCCGGGTGCGCGACGTGCTCGATGAGGTCGCGGGCCTGCTGCTCCTGCGCGCTGCCCCACAGCTGCGCGGTGCCGTGCTCGCTGATGACGTGGCTGTGCTGGAAACTTGTGGTCGGCTCGGCCAGCGCCCGGACGACCGTCGACCGGCCGGTCTTGCTGTGCCAGCTGGGCAGGGCGATGATCGCTCGTCCGCCGGTGGCGTGCAGTGCTCCGGTGACGAAGTCGGGCTGCCCGCCGAAGCCCGACCACACGCGCCCGCGTACGAACGAGGCGTTGGCCTGGGCGTGCAGGTCGATCTGCAGCGCGGTGTTGATCGACGTCATCCGGGGCTGGCGGGCGATGGTCCCGGGGTCGTTGACGGTCTCGGTGCGCAGCAGCCGGACCCGGGAGTTGCGGTCGAGCCAGGTGTACAGCTCGCCTGAGCCGAACACGAAGCTGGTGACCAGCTCAGCGTCCGCGGCCAGGGCACCAGAGCGGTCGAGCGCCAGCACGCCGTCGGAGAACATCTCCGTCCACACCCGCAGGCGTCGTCGCCCGGTGAGCGCCGCGAGAGTGGCGTCGGGGACGGCGCCGATGCCCAGCTGCAGGGTCGCGCCGTCGGGCACCAGCGCGGCGACCCGGGCGCCGATCTCGCGGTGGATGTCGCTCGTCTGCCTGAAGACGGGGCTGGCCAGCGGTATGTCGACCTCCAGGGCGAGGTCCACCTCGTCGCAGGAGAGCTCACCGTCACCGAAGGTGTAGGGCATCCGGGAGTTGGTCTGGGCGATGACCAGACCACCGGAGCTCCGGACGGCCTCGACGGCGGCCGGCAGGATGTTGACCTCGGTGCCCATCGACACCTTCCCGTCAACTGGCCGGCTGGTGTGCAGGATGACGGCGTCGGGGCGGTGCGCGCTGGTGAACAGCCGGGGGACCATGCTCAGCCGGCAGGGCAGGTACTCCAGCGCGCGGTGTCCCCGCATCCCGGGGCCGACGAACGGCGTCACCGGCGTTACACCGGGCCGTTCCGGGACGCCGTGCTGGGCGTTGAGGACGAATAGACGGTACGCGGGCAGCGCGCGGTCGAGCGCGCCCACCGCGACGGTCGGAGCGGCGAAGTTGCCCGCCGCGACGATCAGTGGCGGTCGGTCCGGTCGGTCCGCCAGCCGAGCGGCGAGCAGGTCCACGAGCACTGGCTCACTCACGATCCGCATGTCCGCATCGTCCCGGGTGCCCCGAGCGGCCCGGCCGGCGGGTCGGCTGGCGGGTCGGTCGGCCGTGGTGGTCCAGGGACGTCCGTTCCCCGCCAGGAGTCCTTGGTCATGTCCGGTGCAGTACGGAAAGGCCGGATCTGCTGGGCGTGAAGGGGAAGACGTGTTGTGTACGGATTTTCCGGAGGCCGGTGGGGAGGGCTGAGATGACCGAGATCGTCGTCGGTGTGGATGCTTCGGCCACGTCGGTGTCCGCCCTGCGCTGGGCGCTGACGGAGGCCCGTCTGCGCCGCATCGGGGTGCGGGCGGTCCTGGCCTGGTCCGGGGGTGGCCTTCCGGCGGCCCTCGGTCCCGTGGGGGTGCCGTCCACACCCGCGGATCTCGAGGCGGCCGCCGCGGCCATGCTCCACCGGGCCGTCGTGGAGGCCGTCGACGGCCTTGCCGCGGGCGACCGGGTCAGGGTGACGGAGTCGACCGTGCGGGATCTTCCCGCGCGCGCCCTGGTCAGGGAATCCACCGCGGCACGGATGCTGGTCGTGGGGGCGTCGGCGGCGAGCCGTCACCGCCGGGCGGCCACCGGTTCGCTGGCCGAGGTGTGTGTCCGAGAGGCCCGGGTCCCGGTGGTGATCACCCATCACGACGCCACTCCCGGTTCGACCGGCCGTGTGTTCGCCGCCCCGCTGGAGCGGATGGCTCCGGACGCCGGTTCCGCCGTCGCCGTGGCCTCCCGGGACCGACTGCCGGTGCTGGTCGGGGTGGACGGTTCCGCTCCCTCGCTGGCAGCGGTTCGCTGGGCGACGCGGGACGCGTGCCTGCGGGGGGTGCCGTTGGTGATGGCGAACGTCCGCCCGCACTGGCCGCGGGTCCCCGGCAGTTTCCCGGGGAGCTGGCGGGCCAGCCGCGACGGCCGGATCACCGAGGAGATCCTGGACTACTGCGCCGCCGAGAGCCGGCGGGCCTGCGCCGAGGTCACGCTGCTCCCACTCGCCGTCGACGGCGTGCCGGCCGCGAGTCTGCTCAGGCTCGCACGGGATGCGCAGATCCTGGTCGTCGGAGGCAGGGATGCCTCGATGTTCAGCCCTCGGCCGCTGCGGGCGCCCGGCCGGGACGCCGTGATCCACGCTCCCTGCCCGGTGGTGATCGTCCGGCCGGAGCGGACCGGGTGCACCACCCCCGGGGGCTGCGCCGACGAAGGAGGTAACGATCATGACTGCCGTTCGTTTCGAGGTTCCGAAGGTCACGGCCAGGCGGATTCCCACGCGGCCCGCCGAGCTGGCAGTCGAGGCGGCCGGCCCGCCCCCTGCCGGGGGCGCGGCCACGGAGCCGCTTCCCGTGGCGGTACGGCGCTCACCCGTCGACCTGACGGCGGTGGCGGTCGTCGGTGAGATCGCCGTCGGCGCCGTGGCCGTCGCGTGGCAGCTGGCGCGCCGGCAGCCGGCGCCGCACGCCAACGTCCAGATGGGTCCCGGCGGCTGGGTCAGCCTGCGGGGCGGTCGGGTCCGGCTGACCGGCCACGGCCGCCGGGCCGGGCACCGCGGGCAGGATCACCACTGGTCACATCTCGGCGTCGGCGCCGCGCCGCGCCGCCGTCACACCTGCCGGCGCCACCGGATGGCCGGTCAGGCCCGCCGGCTGTCCTGGCGGCCGCCGACCGGGAGGTCGTAGCCATGAACCGACTGACGCAGAGCCCGCCGGCACGACGTGGGATGGGCCGTCGACGGGTCGGGACACTGGCGCTGGCGGCCGGTGTGCTGGCGCTCGGGCTGGCAGGCTGCGGCGGAGCGGACGACGGGGGCACCGCCGGGCGAACCGCCTCGGCACCACCGGTGACCACGACCGCCGGCACACCGTCGGCGAGCGTCGCAGCCAGGCCCACCGGGTCGCCCCGCGGCGGCCCGGCGCCGACGCCGGCGACGCCGTCCCGCCTGCCCACGACCCCGGGCGAACCCGCGTGGTCGAGTGAGCCGCGCCGCGTCGAGCATGCGCTGCCCGGCACGGCGACGGTCGTCGCGGTGCGCGGCGCGCACAACGTCGCCGGCGGGCTGGAGTTCGACCGGCTGGTGATCGAGTTCCGGGATCGCGTTCCCGGCTACGACGTGCGGTACGTGGCCGATGTGCGATCGCCGGGAGAGGGTGCGGTGGTCCCGCTGCGCGGACAGGCGTTCCTCGAACTGGTGCTGTTCCCCGCGGCGGCCCACGACGACGCCGGGACGTCGACGCTGACCACCCCGCGGACCGGTGGTGGGCTGCCCGCGCTCGTCCAGTACCGGCTGACCGGTGACTACGAGGGCTACGTCCACTTCGGCCTCGGCGTCGACGACAGGGTCGGCTTCCGGGTGCTCGAACTGTCGGATCCGGCCCGTCTGGTGATCGACCTCGCGGCCTGAGCGCCGCGTCCCCGGCCGGCCGTCGCGGTGGCGGGCGGCCGCGCCGGGGTGAGGCCGCCCGCCTGAGGGAGGTGGCACATGACAAAGGGCGAGATCGTGGTCGGGCTCGACGGATCACCGGAGGCCGAACAGGCCCTGCGTTGGGCCGTGCGCGAGGCCGGCCTGCGGCAGACGGGGGTGCGCGCGGTCCTGGCCTGGGCCGCGGCCGGCCCGGCCTCGGACGGGTCGCGGCCGCCGCCGGCGACCTCCCCCGAGCACCCGCGGTGGACGGCGCAGTGGATCGTCAACGACGTCCTGGGACGGGTGCGCGGGGACGAGCCGGCGGCCCGCATCGTCGGCCGGACCGTCTTCGGGCCCGCGGTGCGGATGCTGCTGGCGGAGTCGGCGGGCGCGGACATGTTTGTCCTCGGCGCCCACGGAACCGGTCGGACCGCGCCGATGCTGACCGGGTCGGTCAGTCTCGCCTGCGCGCACGGCGCGGAGGTCCCGGTGGTCGTGGTCCGAGGCTCCGCCGCCAGGTGGGAGGGCGGACCGGTCGTCGTCGGCGTGGACGGTTCGCCGGCCTCCCTCGACGCGCTCGACTGGGCGGTGCGCGAGGCGGAGCTGCGGGCGGCCCGGCTGCGGGTCGTCCACGTGTGGACCCCGCCCCCGACGTCGGCCGACGGCCCTCCGCCCGGTGCCGACGCGCTTCACCGCGCCGCCCGCGGCGTGCTCGACGAGGCCGTGCGCCCGTATCTCGCCCGTGCCCGCGCGGGCACGGGCGTGGAACCCGTGCTGATCAGCAGCGGGGTGAGTCGTGCGCTGATCGACGAGGCCGCGCGGGCACAGCTGCTCGTGCTGGGAGCACGGGGCCGGGGTGGTTTCGACGGGCTCCTGCTCGGCTCCACCGGTTCGCAGTGCGTCTCCTACGCGGACAGCCCGGTCGTCATCGTGCGCCGTTCCGCCCAGCCGCGGAGCCCGACGGACCCGTCGTCGGGCGGTCCGGCGGGTCAGTGAACGGGCGAGAAGTACGAGCCCGGATCGTTGAGCGGCATCCCGGCGCGGTCGTAGACCGACGTGCCGAGGGCCCGTAGCCGCTCCGACGACGCGCGGAGATGATGCGCGCAGAGGAGGATCTCCTGCTCCGGCCGCCCGTCCTGGGCCGGCACCACCACCTGTGCGACAGGCGCGCTCGGGCAGCAGCACGAGCGTGCGGCCGGTCCGATCGGTGGGCGCGGGCTGGCCGCCGGCCCGGGCGGGGTGGCCTGGGCGGCGGGGATCATGTCTGTCCGTGGTGACCGGGAGGAGCGCCTGCCCCCGAGGAGACTCATGTCACCAAGATGCCCTTCCGGCCCGTGCCGGACGACCGACTGAGGTCCCGTCCGGGTGGGCCGCTCCGCCTGCCGTGCGCGCCCGGCGGCGCCACGCGCGCCAGAGCTCGTCGGTGCCCCAGACGATGGCCGGCAGCGGGAGCAGCCTGTTGGTGAACAGCCCGACGGCGCGCAGCAGCATCACCGGCCGGATCACGCCCTCGCTCCGCGGCCTCGGCGGGCGGTCCATCAGCCCCGGCTCGGCGGCTCCCGCCCCAGCGCCAGCGCCGGCAGCGTCTCGGTGCCCAGGTCGATCATGAGGATCTGCAGGACGGTCAGCGGCAGCGGCACAGCACCGCCGGACAGCGCGAAGACCAGGAACGGGACGACCTCCGGAACGGCATGGGCAAAGATATAGACAATAAATTTCCGAACGTTGTCGTAAACCTGGCGGCCGGCCCGGACGGCGCCGACGATCGTGGCGAAGTTGTCGTCCGTGAGCACCATCGTGGACGCCTCCCGGGCCACGTCCGTGCCCGAGCGTCCCATCGCCACCCCGATGTCGGCACGGCGCAGGGCGGGCGCGTCGTTGTAGCCGCTCAGCAGCCGCGTGTCGGCCGGAATCCGATCGCCCTCACCGATCAGGATCAGATCGCCGGGGACGATCTCGCGTACGTCGATGTCACGCGCCTCGCCGTCCCGGACCGCCGTCGCATGGGGCGGCATGTAGGCGGCCAGCGCCTCCACCGCGCGTTCGGCGTGCCGTTCCTGGACGAAGGCGACCGCGGCGTTGAGCAGCACCACCGCGACGATCGCCGCGGCGAGCACAGTACCGCCGGACACCGGCGACAGCAGTGCCGCCAGCCACAGCAGGAGGGCCAGCGGGTGGAGGAGCTGGCGGCCGATCTCACCCGGCCAGGTGCGGCCCCCACGCCGCGACAGCTCGTTGGGCCCCGCGGCGACGAGCCGGCGGGCGGCCTCCCGGCCGCTCAGCCGTGGATGACGGCCACGGGGCAGGCGGCGTGCAGCACGCACTGGTGGGCGGTGGAGCCGAGCACCAGTTCGGCGAAGCCACCGCGTCCGCGTGTGCCGACCACGACGAGCTGCGCGTGGGCCGAGGCGTTCAGCAGGGCGCGGGTCGGGGTGTCGTCGACCGCCTGCAGGCTGACCTCGACATCGGACTCGTCGTCGATGTCGGCCGTCGCGATGTCGGTGAGGAGCTGCTCGGCGCCGGCGCGGAGCGAGGGGTAGAAGTCGTCCAGGGGCACGCCCAACGTGGTGATGTTGCTGTGGTAGCCGTGCACGATGTGCAGCGGGACGCCGCGCTCGGCAGCATTGGCCTCGGCCCAGCGAACCGCGGCCTGCGAGGGGGCCGAGCCGTCCACCCCGACCACGATCGGCCGCTGGTCGGGCAGGTCGTCGGTGGCGGTGCCGCGGACGACGACCACCGGTCCGGAGCAGTGGTGTAGGAACCGCTGGGCGACGGAACCGGCCAGGATGCGGTGGGCCAGGCCCGGGCTCCGGGCCCCGATCACGGTCAGCGAGGCGTTCTTCGCCTCGGCGACGAGCGCGTCCACCGGGTCCTGGTCGACGACGAGCCTGCGCAGCTCGATCGGCAGGTCGGGCATCGGCACCCGCTCGATCGTCCGGTCGAGCATCTCGGTGGCGGCGGCTGCGAGCCCCTTGTAGTCGGCGGTGGCCGCGGCCTGGTAGACCGGCCGCGGCAGGCCGTCGGCCGTCCAGCCCAGCAGGGCGGTGACGGGCCGGTGCTCGATTCGCGCCGTCTCCAGGGCCCAGCGCAACGCGGCCTCCGATCCCGCGGAGCCATCGATTCCAACGAGGATCGTCCGGGTGCTTTCGGTGCTCACGGTGGCCTCCTGCATCTGTCGACCGCCCGATCGGGTGGGCCCGATGGGGCTGGTCCCAGCGTGCGGCAGAGACGGGTGCATCCGAACCGGCGAAGGTCGGTGGCCCGACCGGACCTTTGGCCCGCGGGCAGGCCGCCCATTCGCTCCGTTGACGGGCCGCGGATTTTTATCGGGCGCCGCTGGGGGCGGGCTCGCCGTGGTGGCGTATCTCCGCGTCCGGTCCGGGATAGATGAAGCTGACGTGACCGGTGTCGGACCAGCGCACCGCGAACGGCGGGTCGCCCGCGGGCGAGCGGACCTCGAAGATCTCCCCGGTCCGGTCCGGTTGCCGGGTGGCACCGCGGTGCACGACCAGCGTGTCGCCGGGAGCGGCGCGCATCTGCCTGCGCCGCGGCGGAAGCTCGGGCACCGCGCTGGGTTCCGTCTCGACGCCGGCGGCGGCGGAGGCGCGCGCGGCAGCCGCTGGCGCGGCAGCCGCTGGCGCGGCAGCCGCTGGCGTGGCGGGCTCGGCCGGCGGCGCCGTGGATGTGGGCTCCGGCGGACCGGCCTCGTGGCGCGGCGTGAGCACCTCGTCGGCCAGCGGGTGGACGAGGTCCGCGACCTGGCGTTCGTTACGGATGAGCAGGTCGTCGACGGAGACGAGACCGACGACCCGGCGGCCCTCCATCACCGGGAGCCGGCGGAACGCATGGTCGCGGAACACCCGGTAGGCGCGCTCGACGTCGACGCCGGCGGGAATCGTGATCACCTCGGTCGTCATGAGCGCGTCGATCCGGCCGTCAGGGGAGACACCGCGCGCGACACCGCGTAGGACGATGTCGCGATCGGTGACGATCCCGACCAGGTTGTTGTCGTCCTCCACGACGAGGAGTGCTCCCACCCCCTGGCGCTCCATCTCGCGGGCCGCGTCGCGGATCGAGGTGCCGCTGTCCACGGTGACCGGTTGCCTGGTGATCGTGCTGCGTATGTCGGTCATGTTCACCGCCTCTGCCTGGTGGGGGCAGCCGCCGCGTCCTCTGCCGATCAGTGGGGTGGATGGTGCCTCCCCCGCCACATCGGACGCCGACGGTCACGAGTGGTGCTCATACGTGTGCTTTCGGTGTGCCCGCTGCTCGGGATGGTCACCCCACGCCGTGCTCAGGCGGGCACGGTGACGCCGCCGAGAACACGGGCACGAGGCGGAAGAGCATCGGGTTGGGCAGCGCCGCCTCCGTGCCGGGCCGCCGTGGGTGGCGGCGGCCGGCCAGCGCGTCGACCAGATCGGCCGTCGTGAGTATTCCGGCGAGGTTGTCGGATTCGTCCAGGACGCAGACGGCGTCGATGTGCCGGGACGCCATGAAGTCGGCGACGGAGCGGACGGTCTGGTCGGCGTGGACCTGGGGTGGTTCGCGGTCGAGGAGTTCGCTGACGGTGCGAAGCCGCGGGCCGAGCGGGCCGGCGACCGACTCGGAGACCAGGCGCCGGTCGTCCAGCATGCCGACCAGCCTGGATCCCTCGACGACCGGCAGGTGGTGTACGCCGGCCTGGGCCATGACCTCCCAGGCGAGGATCACGTCGTCGTCCGGTGCCACCACCATGACGCCGGTTGTCATGATCTCTCCCGCGCGCACGTCCGCCACCCGCGCCTGGGTGGGTCCTGTGCCGGATGGTGCGTGGGCCGGGGCCGTGCCGGCCGCCTCGGCGGGCTCCGGGCGGCCCGCCGCACTGTTCCGAGTCGCCAATGTCCTCGTCCTCTCTGCCTCGTCCCTGCCTCGTCCTGTACCCGTCGCTGGTCCGCCGGACCGCGCTCGGGCATGGCGACCTCCTGGCGGAGGAGAGAAGGAACTCGTTGCCGCGGTCTCGCCGGGCCGGCGGTTCAGCGCGCCGTGCCCGGGCCATCGGGCGGCGCGTGCCGACGGGGTCAGAGAGGGGCGGTCCAGCGGAGGTGGGTGCCGCCCGCGGGCGGCACCGTGGCGGTGAAGGTGCCGCCGAGGCTCTCGGCGCGGGCGCGCAGGTTGTCCAGGCCGCTGCGGCGGGTGGTGTCACCGATGCCGACCCCGTTGTCGACGGCGTCCAGGGTGACCATGTCCCCGTCCACGGCCAGCCGCACCTCGACGCTGGTCGCGTGGGCGTGGCGGGCGGTGTTCGTGAGGGCCTCGCGGGTGACGGCGAGCAGATGGTCGGTGAGCTGGTCGTCCGCGACGGTGTCGAGGGGACCGGTCAGGGAGATCGCGGGGGCGAACCCGAGGGCCGGCCGAACGTCCTCCGCGATCTTGTCGAGGGCGGTGCGGAGACGGCCGCGCTTGGTGGGGCCCTGCCCGCGCAGCTCGAAGATGGAACGACGGATGTCCTTGATGGTCGCGTCGATGTCCTCGACGTAGCCGTTGAGCCGGTCGGCGTTGGAGGGGTTCTCGTACTGGGCGAGATCCTGCATGCCGAGCGCGACGGCGAACATCCGCTGGATGACGTGGTCGTGCAGGTCACGGGCGATCCGGCCGCGGTCGGCGAGGACCCGCAGGTGCTCCTGGTCGGCTCGGGCCCGGGCGAGCTCGAGGGCGACGGCGATGTGGCCGGCGAAGCTTGTCGCCATGTCGAGGTCGCCGTCGGTGAAGGCGCGGGCGCCGCGGTCGCGGCCGATGAGCAGCGCTCCGCCGCACTGGTCGCCGCCGGCGACGAGCGGGACGACCATGAGCGGCCCAGTGCGTGCCGCGCGCTCGTCGGGGAGCGCGTCGAGCTCCGCGTCGTCGACGCGAAGACCCTGCTGCTCGGCGATCACCCGGCCGGTCAGAGTGTGCGCGAGGGGGATCAGGCGGCCGGCGCGGCCGGCATCGGTGCCCAGACCGGCGTGGGCCGGGCCGTCCGGTGCGGCGGTGCTGTCGGTCCCCGCGGCCGAGCCGGTACCGTCACGCCCCGTGACGGCGACGGCGACGCGCGCGTACTCGCCCCCGTTTCCCCTTCCCCCGCGTTCGGCGTTCCCGGCACCCTTGCTCGGGTCGCCTCCGTCCGCAGTGCCCTGGTTCGTGGTGTGCAGCGCGAGGGCGACGAAGGGGGCGTCGGCGACCTCCTGCACCCGGTGCACGAGGGTGGCGAGCGCGTTGTCGGCGCCGACCATCACCTGGCGGCTGATCTCCGCCGAGGCGGTCATCCACAGGTGTCGCTGCTGCGACTCGTGGTAGAGCCGCGCGTTCTCGATGGCCACCCCGGCGTTGGCGGCCAGGGCCAGGGCGAGCTCCTCGTCCTCCGCGGTGAAGGGGACGCCGTCGCGTTTGTCGGTGAGGTAGAGATTGCCGAACACCTCGCCCCGCACCGTGATCGGGACACCGAGGAAGGTCCGCATCGGCGGATGCCCGGCCGGGAAGCCCTGGGAAGCCGGGTCATGGGCGATGTCGTCGGCGCGGCGTGGCCGAGGGTCGTCGATCAGGATGCCGAGCAGGCCGTGGCCGGTGGGTAGCTGGCCGATCCGCTCCACGTCCGCGTCGGTCATGCCGACGTGGACGAACTCCTCGAGGGTGCGGTCGGGGGCGACGACGCCGAGTGCGCCGTAGCGGGCACCCAGCAGATCCGTTGCGGCCTCGACGATGTGCCGGAGCAGGACGGGCAGCCGCAGGTCGGTGGCGATGACCCGGTTCGCCTGCAGCAGGCCGCGCAGCCGGCCCTGGGTGGCGAGGACGTCCTGGGCGCGGTCGACGAGTTGGCTGAGCAGGTCGTCGAGTTCCAGCCGGGCCACCGTGGGGAACATCAGCCCGTCGCCGGCGGGCAGCCCGGTGGGCGCCGGTCCGCCCGGCGCCGGGCGTGGGGACTCCCTGGCCGACGGTTCGGCCGCCGGTGTCCCGCCCGACCGGTGCGAGGTCGAGAGCTCGGATCCTGCCGCCACGCGAGCACGATACGCGAGGTGCGACTTTCGGGGTGCGGGTTACACGATCGCCGTCTCATCCCGCCGCCCGTCGCGCCGCCCGCAGGGTGGCGTCGGGTGCCGGCGCGTCGCGGAGGGTCTTCGCCTCGGGCCAGGGGTCGGTGCCGGCCGGCTCGTCGGTGCGCCCGGCACCCGGCCGGGTGCCGGGCCGTGGGGCCAGGGCCGGTCGGGTGCCGGGCCGGCGGTACCCCGGATGCGCGCACCGAAGCTGGACGAGGTCCGCCGCGGTGGCGTCGGCGAGTGCCGCGGCGCGGTCCCGGTCGCGGCGCAGGGTCCACGGCGCGTCGAGGACGACGGTCTCACCGCGCTCGGCCGCGATGCCCGCGCGCCGCAGCAGCTCGTCGTAGCCGAGGTCGGTGGTGCGGCCGGTCGCGTCGTCCGGCCCGCTACCGGTGGTCTCGGCGCGCAGCAGCGTCCATCCCTCCGCGTCGGCGAGGTCGGCGGCCAGCTCGCTGCGTCCCGACTCGCGGGTCCCGCCGACGAGAACGAGCCGCACCCGCCCGTGGCGCAGGTTCGTGAGGGCCAGTGAGGCCAGGGCCCGTGCCTCGGCGCCGGCGGCTCTGTCACCCTGGGCGTGCCGGGTGCAGGCGACCTTGCAGCGCACGAACGCCCGGTACGCGACGTAGAGGTTCTCCAGCGACCTGGGATGGCTTTCGGCGGAGTACTCGCGGTAACGATCCAGGAAGAACGCGGCGAGATCCGGACGCCCGAGACGTTCGAGGTCCATCGCGAGGAACGCGACGTCGGCGAGGACGTCGCCGACCCGCAGGCGCTGGTCGAACTCGAGGCAGTCCAGGACGCGGGGGCCGTCGTCGAGGCAGTAGATGTCGTCGGCGAGCAGGTCGCCATGCCCGTCGCGGATGAGCTCGCGGTGCTGCCGCTCGCGCAGCAGGGGCTGGCGACCGTCCAGGTAGCGCCCGGCGAGCCGGCCGATGGCGTCGATCGTGCTGGCGTCGAGGACGGAATCCAGGTAGGGCTGGACGCCTCGGATGCCCTCGTCCCACAGCCCGCGCAGCGTGGCGGGCGAGCCGGCGTCGGTGATCTGGGCCGAGGTGTCGCAGCGGGTGTGGAAGTCGGCGAGCAGGCGGGCAACGGCCCGCAGCTCCCCGCAGACGTCCCCGCCGGCGGTGACCAGTGCGGACAGCCGCCGGGCGGCCGGCAGGCGGCGCATGACGACCATGTGGTCGCAGGCGTTGCCGTCGGGGCCGATCACGTCGGCGACGCCGAGATAGACGTCCGGCGCCAGCCGCCGGTTGAGGTCCACCTCGGCGTGGCAGGCCGCCTGGCGTGCCTCTCGGGTGCGGAAGTCCAGGAAACCGAGGTCGGCCGGCTTCTTGGTCTTGTACACCCGGTCACCCAGGAAGACCAGTACGGACGTGTGCGTCTCGACCAGCCGGGCCGGTGCCGGCGTCGGCGCCGGCGTGCCGCCGAGACCAGACCGGACGCGCGCCGATGGCGCCGCCGAGGCGGGAACCGTGTTCGCGACTGTCGTCACACCCATGCCTCAACCCTGCCCCCGGGATGCTCCGGGTACAGCGTTCTCGAGTAGCCCGGCCGGGGTGCGAAGGTCCCGGGGGCGGTGGGACCAACGGGGAAGCCCGGGATTGGCCGTCGGTGCCGCGGTGAGCCGCCTGACCTGGCGGGTTCCCGCCCGGGGCCCGACCTCCCGGCACCCCCGTTCGGGGGACGTTCCCCCGGCTCCGCCCTGCCGAAAGTCCCTTTCACCGGTTCGGCGCGATGCCGATTCTGGGAGCGCGTCGCCTCCAGGTGCATCCAGATCGGGGCGGTCGCGGGCCCTGCGGAGATCGGTCTCCCGGGCCCGACCGTGCCGGTCACCTGATGCGGGGACCGGCAGCGGATACCGGAGGTGGGCACGTGAACGACATCAGAGCGTCCTGGCGGATCAGCCCGTCACGGCCGGGTGCGATGTGCGGCGACTGGATCGACGTCGCGCGGCTCGCGGACGGGCGGCTGGCGGTCAGCATGGGCGACGCCGCCGGTCACGGCGACCAGGCGGCGGCGCTGGCTCTGGTGCTGCGCCGGCTGCTACGCGACCGGCTCCTCGACGGCGCCGATCCGGGCCAGGCTCTCGGCGGTGCCCTCGCCGAAGTGGCCGAACTCGGCGACATGGGCGAGATGTACGCCACCGCGTTCGTCGCCGTCGCCGCCGCGGACGGCACGGTGACCTACGCGAACGCCGGCCACCCGGCGCCCATCGTCCTGCGCTCCCGGGGCCCGTGGGATCGGGGGCGTACCGCCCCCGGTCACCACGGGGCGAGCCGGTCGCTCGGGCCCACCGGCCCGCTCCTGTCGGATCTCTTCGCCGGTGCCGCGATCTGGTCGAACCGGACGCTGCGGCTCGCCCCAGGTGAGTCGTTGTTCCTGTACACCGACGGCCTCACCGAGGCGCGGAACTCGGCGGGCGTCGAGTTCGGACCCGACCGGCTGGTGGACGCCGGCTGGCGGCAGACCGGGAGCAGCACGCCGGGCCGGGGCCGCCGCCCCTCCGCGGTGTCCGGTGTCCTCGAGCGCATGTTCGCCGAGGTCGCCGCGTTCACTCAGCGAGCGCCCGATGATCGTTCCGCGCTGGTGCTCGCGTGCGTCCCGGAGGTCGACGGCCACGATGGCGACCGTGCGCTCGGTGATTCCGGCCGGCTCGGTGACATCATCCGGCGCGGTGCGGCCGCTGAGCAGTGCGGCGTGGGCTGACGCCGCCGCGGGACCCGGTCGGACAGCGCCGGCCGGTGGCGTGCGCCGGTCGTGATCAGGGGAGCCTGTCGCCCGTGCGCAGGCGGTGTGCCGCCGTGGTCGCCCGCATGGTGGGGAAGATCATGTCGGGTCCGACGCTCGCGGTGAGCCCGTACGAGGTGAGGTCGTCGAGCAGCTCGTGTTTGACATGGGCCAGGCCGAAGGCGATGCCCCGCCTGGTCACCTCGGCACGCAGATCCTCCAGCGCGTCGAGAGCCGTGATGTCGACCTCGACGATGGCCTCCATGTTGAGGACGAACCAGTCGATGTCGTCGGCGCACGCGTCGAGGGCGGCGACCGCCCGGCGGCGGAAGTTCTCCGCGTTGGCGAAGAAGAGAGGCGAGTCGTACCGGTAGGCGAGCAGCCCGGGAACGGTGTGCGCGTTCGGGTAGTCGTCCACGTCGTGCATGCCGTCCAGGCCGGGGACCCGTCCCAGTACCGCGTCGTGCGGTCGGGCGACCCGGGCGAGCAGGTCCAGCAGCGATACGCCGATGGCCACCAGGACCCCGTAGAGGATGTCGAACACCAGGACGCCGACGGCGGCGGTGAGCGCGAGCGTGAGCTCGCTGCGCCGGAACGAGGCCAGCCGGCGGAACCCCGCGATGTCGACCAGGCGGACCGCCGCGAAGATGATGATCGCGCCGAGCGTCGCTACCGGGAACATCGCCAGCGCCGGGCGTCCGAATCCCAGGACCAGGACGACCGCGCCCAGGGCGACCAGGGAGTAGGCCTGCGTGTGCGCGCCGCTGGACGCGGCGAGCGCGGTGCGGCTCCCGCTGCTGCTGACCGGGAAGCCCTGGCCGATCCCCGCTCCGAGGTTCGCCGCCCCCAGCGCGAACAGCTCCCGGTTGGCGTCGACCGCGTGGCCGTCGCGTCCGGCGAAGGCACGCGCGGTGAGCATGTTGTCGGTGAACCCGACGAAGAGGATGCCGAGCGCGGACGGTGCGACGTCGACGAGGTCGGCGCCCGTGGGCATCGTCAGGTGCGGAAGCCCGCCGTCGATGTCACCGACCACGCGGACGCCGTGCGTGTCGAGGCCGAAGGCCCATACCGCGAGCGTCGCGACCATGATCACAAGTAGTGGGCTCGGCAGCCGGGGCGCGCGCCAGTGCAGCACGACGAGCAGGACAAGGGACGCGGTCGACACGACGAGGGTTCCACCGTGCAGGTGGTGCACCGCGCCGGCGAACGAGCGGAGCTCGCCGAACAGGCTTCCGCCCTCGACCGGGACACCGGTCACCTTCTCCAGCTGGCCGACGATCATGATGACCGCGACCCCGGCGAGGTAGCCGACGAGGATCGGCCGGGAGAGCAGGTGCGCGATGATGCCGAGCCGCGCGAAGCCGGCGGCGATCGCGAGAACCCCGACCGCGGCGGCGAGGGCGGCGGCGAGGGCGGCGTACCGCGACGGATCACCGTCTGCCAGCGGGGCGACGGCGGCCGCGGTCATCAGCGCGGTGGTCGACTCCGGCCCGACCGAGAGCAGCCTCGACGACCCGAGGATCGCGTAGGCGACGACGGCGGGGGCGATCGCCCACAGGCCCGCCACCGGCGCCACACCCGCGAGTGCGCCGTAGGCCATCACCTGGGGAATCAGGTATGCCGCGACCGTCAGGCCGCTCGCGGCGTCCCCCCGCGCCCACCGTCGGGAGTAACGGGGCAGGCGCGGGAGGCGCAGGTGGTCCACGGGAGCACGTCACTCCTGGTCGCTGTCGGGTGTGGTCCCGAGCGGCCCGGTGATCCGGACGACTCTCACACCGCGGGGTTCGGGGCAGGCTGGTCCTGAGGTTCCGGTTCGGCGCCGCCGGAGTCGAGCCGGAACGGGGGGTACTCGTCGGTCATCAGGGCGGCGTAGGCGCCGACCCGGATCACCCAGCGGTTGAGCCCGACAACAAGATCGTAGAGGGCTCGCGGGTAGCTGCCGGTCGCCGCGAGAGTGATCGCCGCGATGAGCGCGAGCAGGCCGATCAGGCCGCCGCCCGTTCCCGCGGTCAGCAGGGCGTTGTGGCTGAGCGTCGTGCCGCCGACGAGGAACCCCACGACCAGATAGTGCGGGATGAGCAGCAGCCACCACTTGACGAGCACCAGACCGCGGGAGAGCTGGGCCGGATACGGGATCGTGAGGTGAGCCGGGTAGTCGGGCTCCTCGCCGAGGGAGAACGGCGGATAGCGGTCCGTCGCCAGCGCGCTGTAGGAGTAGTAGGACACCCGCCAGGACCAGCGCAGCACCCCCGTGTTGAAGTTGAAGATCGCCCGCGGGTAGCGGCCGGTGAACAGGATCGCCACACCGGCGACGGCCGTCAGGACGACGAACGCCACCCAGAGGAAGAACAGCACCACGTAGTGCGGGATGGCGAGGAACCACTTGACCAGCCAGAGCCAGCGCGAGAGCGGCTCGTCGAGGCGGGCATTCACTTTGATCGGGTATGGGCGGTCGTACATCACACACCCCGCTGCCGCGTTCCGGTGCTGGGAGAAGGGCCGGCCGGGGTGGTCGGGGCTCCCGCATCGGTTGCGCTGCTCGGTTCGGTTCGTCTGGTCTGTCGGGGAAGTGGTTCCCGGATCACGGGCCGAACTCAGCGACCTTCGGCAGGGATGTCGGGGGCCGCAGGTCCTGTGCCTTTCGGGAGCGACGTCCGCTCTGGCCGCCCCTGGAAGTGAGCATGCTCCCCCGTGCGGTTCGCCGCAGGCGTTGGCAGGAGGAGGCCCCCATGACGGGTGAGATCACGTTCCGGGCGCCGGTGACGGTGCCGGCCCCGACCCCGATCCGGGAAGCCGCGGAGCTGATGGACCGGGCCGGTGTCGGATCGCTGCTGGTGGTCGACGAGGGGCGCCTGGCGGGCATCGTGACGGACCGGGACCTGGCGTTGCGGGCCGTCGCCCGCGCCGTCCCGCTCGACGCCCGGATCGACGCCGTCATGACCTGCGGCGTCGTGACAGTCGGGCCTTCCGCGGGATGGGAGGAGATCACCCGGGTCTTCGCCGAGCACGCGATCCGCCGGCTCGTGGTGACCGACGGGGACACCATCGTCGGGGTTGTCGCGCTCGACGACCTGCTCGCCGCCGCGGCCGATCCGCACACCGCGGCGACCGGCCCGCGGAACGCGGCGCTCGGAGCCGTCGCCGCAGCGGAGATCGGGCATCCTCACCATGAGGGGGGCCTGCCCCTGCCGCTCGACGCGCTGCGCCCGCGGCCCCGGACCCTCAGCCGGTGGCAGGCCCGGGTGGGCGACGCCGTCGTCGTCCGTGCCGCCGTCGGGAACGGCCCGAAGCGGGACGGGGAGATCCTCGAGGTCGCGACGCCTGCCGGCGATCCCCCCTTCCTGGTCCGCTGGTCGGACGGCAGACTGAGCTACATCCACCCGGGCCCGGACGCGCGGATCCACCACTACGGTGAGCCGGTGGGCAGCGCCCGCTGACGGGCGGTCCAGGCGGGCGGCGGTCACCCGACCAGCGGTCGCGGTGTGAATGGCCGGCTGGGCGCGAGGGCCGCCGCCGCGCCCGTTGGTCCTGGCGGGCGTAAGCCGATTGGCGAGGCGACTCCGAGGCCGTATCGTCGCGCTCATGGAGAAGATCCGGGTGTTCGTTCTCGATGACCACGAGATCGTGCGTAATGGTCTGCGTCAGACGCTCGCCCGGCATGACGATATCGAGGTCGTCGGAGAGGCCGGGCTGGCCGCGGAGGCGTTG
>NZ_UBIZ01000569.1:0-7177 GCF_900465275.1 Parafrankia sp. Ea1.12
CCCAGCTCCCGGCCCCCACCCAGCTCCCGGCACCGCCGGCCCGCCAGCGCCGGCTCACCGGCGGCCGGTTGGGATCGCATCCGGCGGCGGGGCGTGGCGACGCCGACACCGGGGCGACGACGCTGCCGCTGCCGGTCGCCGGGCCGGCGGCCACCGCGGAGCCGCGGCGGCTCGCCATCGAGGTCGGCGCCGCGCTGGTGACACTGGCGTTCCTCGGTGTGCTGCAGAACATCGATGTGCTGCTGCAGGGCCGGCTCGCCCCGGACGAGTCGGGCTCCTACGCGGCCGTCTCCGTGGCGGCGAAGGTGATCGTGCTGGCCGCGATCGTCCTGGCCGGGTTCCTCCTGCCCGAGGCCGCGGACCGCAACCATCTCGGGCAGCATGCGCTGCATCAGCTCGGTGCGACGCTGGCGATACTCGCGGTGCCCGCGGTGGGGCTGCTCACCGTAGCGGCGATCGCACCCGACACACTGCTGTCGCTGGCTTTCGGGCCGCGTTTCACCAGTGCCTCCGGCGCTCTCCTCCCGCTGGCCGGAGCTATGACCTGTCTCGGAGCGACCGTGTTGTTCTCCCACTATCTGCTGGCTCTCGGCAAGCGTGCCGTGCTGGCCGTGCTCGCCGTCGCGACCGGCACCGCCGTCGCCCTCATGGCCTGGGCGCAGGGCTCCCCCGTGTCGACCGCGCGGGCGAACTTCGGCTGCCAGGCCGTGCTCGCCGTCGTCACCGGGCTGATGGTGCTCGCCGCCGCCCGCCGGACGGCCCGCGCGTGAGCACGCTGCCGGAGGGCTCGCTGCGCCCCACGACCATTCCGCCGCTGCCGGCACCGCCGTCCGCCGCCGGGCAGGTGCCCCTCGTCGGCACCGGGATGCCCGGGCTGACCGAGCAGTTCGTCCCGTCGGCGACGTCCGAGCAGCTGCTGGCCGGCCTCGCCGACACGCTGCCCGCCCAGCCCACGCTGGCGGAGCTCGTCGAGACCTCGGGGATGCGCCGCATCCACATGCTGGCCTGGCGGGATCTGGACGACCCCGAAGCGGGCGGCTCCGAACTGCACGCCGACAAGGTCGCCGAGCGGTGGGCCGCCGCCGGCGTCGACGTCAGCCTGCGCACCGCCGAAGCACCCGGCCACCCCGAGACCACGCGGCGCAACGGCTACCAGATCGTCCGCAAGGCCGGCCGGTACTCGGTGTTCCCGCGGACGGCGACGTCCGGCGCGCTGGGCCGCACCGGCCCGTGGGACGGCCTGGTCGAGATCTGGAACGGGATGCCGTTCTTCTCCCCCGTCTGGGCGCGCTGCCCGCGGGTGGTGTTCCTGCACCACGTCCACGGCGCGATGTGGCGGATGGTGCTCTCCCCCAAGCTGGCCCAGGTCGGCGAGACCATCGAGTTCAAGGTGGCGCCGCCGCTGTACCGGCGCACCCGGATCCTCACCCTCTCCCAGTCGTCCCGGGACGAGATCATCGAGCTGCTGGGCCTGCCGGCCGGCAACATCTCGGTGATCCCCCCGGGCATCGATCCCTCGTTCAGCCCCGCCGGGGAGCGCTCCCCGCGCCCGCTGGTGCTCGCCGTCGGCCGGCTGGTGCCGGTGAAGCGGTTCGACGTGCTGATCGACTCGCTGATCCGGGCGCACGACGAGCACCCCGCGATGGAGGCCGTGATCGTCGGCGAGGGCTACGAGCGCCCGGCGCTCGAGGCGCGCATCGCCGCGGCGGGCGCGGGCGACTGGCTGCGGCTGGTCGGCCGGGTGGACGACGCGGGTCTTCTCGACCTCTACCGGCGTGCCTGGGTGCTCACCTCGGCCTCCGCCAGAGAGGGTTGGGGCATGACGATCACCGAGGCGGCCGCCTGCGGGACGCCGTCCGTCGCGACGAAGATCGCCGGGCACACCGACGCCGTCGCGGACGGCGTGTCCGGCCTGCTGGTCGAGGACCCGAACGACCTGGGCAAGACCCTGGCCGGCGTGCTGTCCGACCACGAGCTGCGGGCCCGGCTCTCCGCCGGCGCGCTCGCGCACGCGGCGACGTTCACCTGGGAGCACACCGCCCGCTCGACCTACCTCGCGCTGGTCAACGAGGCCGCCCGCCGCCGGCTCGTCCGCCGCCCCGCCCCGAGCTCGCGCTCGGGCGCGCCCCGGTGACCTTGACCGCTCCGGCGTCCGGAGCCGCCCATCCCGACGGGCCGGCCCCGGGCGCCACGACGGGCCCCGGCGGCGCGCCGCCCTCCGATCACCCGCGCCGGCAGGGGCGGCTCGGCCGGGTCCGCCGGCTGCTGCCGTCCTGGCCCGCGCTGGTACTCGCCGCGCTGGCCTACATCCCGCTGCTGGCGACGGCGCCGGGGCGGATCGGCGCCGACACGAAGGCGTACCTCTACCTCGACCCGGGCCGGATGCTGGCCCGCGCGGTGTCGATGTGGGACCCCGACGTCGGCATGGGGACCGTCACCCACCAGAACATCGGCTACCTGTTCCCGCAGGGCGCGTTCTACTGGCTCGCCCAGCTCGCCGGGCTGCCCGACTGGGTGGCGCAGCGGCTGTGGACGGGCTCGATCCTGTTCGGCGCGGGCGCCGGCGTGCTGTTCCTGCTGCGCACGTTCGGCTGGGCGAACCGCTACGCGTTCATCGCGGCCCTCGGGTACATGCTCACCCCGTACACGCTGGAGTACGAGGCGCGGATCTCGGCCATCCTGCTGCCGTACGCGGGCCTGGGCTGGCTGATCGGCATCACCGTGCGGGGGCTGCGCGAAGCCGGCGCGGACGACCGCTCCCGCGCCGCGGACACCCCGCGACTGGTGCGCTGGCGCTCGGGCTGGCGCTGGCCGGCGGCGTTCGCGCTGATGGTCACCCTGATCGGCAGCATCAACGCGTCCAGCCTGATCTTCATCCTGTTCGCGCCGCTGCTGTGGGTGCCGTTCGCGGTGTGGGGCACCCGGGAGGTCCGTCTCGGCACCGCCCTGACGCTGTGCGGGCGGGCGGTGGCGCTGGTCGTCGTGACGTCCGCCTGGTGGATGGCCGGTCTGTACACCCAGGCCGGCTACGGGCTGAACGTGCTCGCCTTCACCGAGACGGTGAAGACCGTGGCGAGCAGCTCGCAGGCGTCCGAGGTGCTGCGCGGCCTGGGCAACTGGTTCTTCTACGGCGAGGACGCGCTCGGCCTGTGGATCGGCCCGGCCAAGGACTACACCGGCAGCCTGGTGATCATCACGATCAGCTTCGCGGTGCCGATCCTGGCCCTGGTCGCCGCGTCCTGCCTGCGGTGGGGCCAGCGCGCGTACTTCGTGGCGCTGATCGCGCTGGGCACGACGATCGCGGTCGGCGTGTACCCGTACGACCACCCGTCCCCGCTGGGCCGGGTGTTCCGCGACTTCGCCGAGGGCTCCACCGCGGGCCTGGCGCTGCGGTCGCTGCCGCGTGCCGTCCCGATGGTCGTCCTGGGGCTGTCGGTGCTGCTCGCCGGTGGGCTCGCCGTCCTGGACCAGCGGTACGCGGCCCGCCGCGTACAGGCCCGGGCCGGCACGTCGTCCGCGACCGATACCCCGCGGCCCACGGCCGGTGCTCTACGGCTGCGCGGGCGCGCGGTGCCGACGCTGGCGTTCGGCGGGGTGGCGCTGCTGCTCGTGCTGAACATGTCACCGCTGTTCCGCGGGCACTTCATCGAGCCGCTGCTGGACCGGCCCGAGGACATCCCCGGCTACGAGCAGGAGCTCGCCAGCGCGCTGGACGCCGTCGCCCCCGACGCCACCGGGGAGCAGACCCGGGTGCTGGAGCTGCCCGGCGCCGACTTCGCGCACTACCGCTGGGGCACGACGCTCGACCCGGTCATGTCCGGGCTGATGGACCGGCCGTCCGTGGTCCGCGAACTCATCCCCTACGGCGACGCCGGCTCCGTGGACCTGCTGCGCTCGCTGGACCGGCGGATACAGGAGGGCGTGCTCGACCCGGCCTCGATCCCCGACATCGCCCGGCTGATGAGCGCCGGGGACGTCGTGCTGCGCAGCAACCTGGCCTACGAGCGGTTCCGGACCCCGCGCCCGCGCGCGACCTGGGACCTCGTGGCCAACCAGCGCCCCGCCGGGCTGGCCGAGCCGCGCACGTTCGGGCCTCCGGTGCTGGAGGACCCGGGCATCCCCTACACCGACGAGATCACCCTGGGCACCAACGCCGACGTCATCGACCCGCCGGCCCTCGCCGACTTCCCCGTCGACGACCCGCACCCGATCGTGCGTGCCGAGCGCACCGACGCCCCGCTGCTGGTCAGCGGCAACGGGGAGGCCCTCGTCGACGCGGCGGCCACCGGCCAGCTCGACGCGGTGCTCAACGACGGCCGCACCATCCTCTACGCCGGTGACCTCGCCAGCGACCCGCAGCGGCTGCGCCAGGCCCTGGACGACGGCGCCGAGCTGCTGGTCAGCGACACCAACCGGCTGCGCGCCGAGCGCTGGACGGGCATCCGGGAGAACTTCGGCTACGTCGAGCAGCCCGGCGTCACCCCGCTGGCGAAGGACGCCAACGACAACCGGCTGGTGCTCTTCCCCGACGCCGGCCACTCGTCGCAGACCGTCGCCCAGATGCACGCACCGGGCTCGGAGGCCCAGGTCGCGGACGTGCGGGCCACCGACTACGGCAACACCTTCTCCTACGGGGTCTCCGACCGCCCGGTGCTCGGCATCGACGGCAGCCTGGACTCGGCCTGGCGGGTCGGCGCGTTCACCGACCCGGCGGGCGCCGCCTGGCAGGTCGACCTGGCGAAGCCGACGACCACCGACCACATCCGCGTCGTCCAGCCGCTCAACGGCCCGCGCAACCGGTGGATCACCAGGGCGACCCTGACCTTCGACGGCGGCTCTCCGGTCACCGTCGACCTGCGGGACTCCTCCCGCACCCAGGCCGGCCAGACGATCACCTTCCCGTCCCGGACGTTCACCACGCTGCACATCCACGTGGACGCCACGAACTTCGGCGTGCGGCGCACCTACGACGGGCTGTCCGCAGTCGGCTTCGCCGAGGTGGAGATCCCCGGCACCGACGGGAAGCCGCTGACCGCGGAGGAGGTGCTGCGCCTGCCCACCGACACCCTCGACGCCGCCGGCGCCTCCTCCCTCGACCACCGGCTGAGCCTGCAGATGTCCCGCGACCGGGCGAACCCCGCCGAGCCGTTCCGCCGCGACCCCGAGCCGACGATGGCACGCTCGTTCACGCTGCCCACGGCGCGCACGTTCGCGCTCACCGGCACCGCCCGGCTCTCCGCCTACGCCTCCGACCAGCTCGTGGACGCGACCCTCGGCCGGGCCGGAGCCGCGCCGACGGTCACCTCCTCCGGCCGGCTGCCCGGCGCGCTCGCCGCACGCGGGTCGAGCGCGTTCGACGGCGACACCACCACGGCGTGGAGCCCCGGCATCGGCGGCCAGATCGGCTCCTGGCTCCAGGTGACCTCGCCGACCCCGGTCACGTTCTCCTCGATGAACCTCGCCCTCGTCGCCGACGGGCGGCACTCCGTACCCACGAAGATCGGCATCATGGTGGACGGACGTCGGGTCGGCGCGGTCGCCGTCCCACCGGTCGCCGACACGCCGGTCAGCTCGCAGACCCGCAACGCCGCCCAGAACGTCAGCCTCACCTTCCCCGCGGTCACCGGCAGCACCATCCGGCTGGTCGTGGACGACGTCCGCACCGTCACCAGCATCGACACGATCAGCGGCGCGGTGATGGACCTGCCGGTCGGCATCGCCGAGGTCGCCGTACCGGGCCTGGACGGCACCGCCGGCGGAACGGGCCGCGGCTCGGCCGCGACCACCGCCCCCGGAACCGCCGGCTCACCCGCCACCGCCACGGCCACCGGTGCCGACACCGGCGCTGTCACCGGAGCCGCGGCCGGCCTGACGATCACCGCGGTTCCCGGGACCACCGGAACGGCGGCGACCGGTACCGCGGACATTCCCGCCCCCTGCCGCACCGACCTGCTGACCATCGACGGCGCACCGGTCGGGATCCAGGTCACCGGAAGCATCAAGGACGCCGCCGGCCGCGCCGGACTGACGGTGCGGGCCTGCGGGACACCGGTCACCCTCAACGCGGGTGACCACGTGGTGCGCACCTCCAACGGCGCGCTGACCGGGATCGACGTCGACCGGCTGCTGCTGGCCTCCGCCGCCGGCGGCGGAGCCTGGCTCGACGCCACCGGCAGCGGCACGGACGCCACCGCCGGTGCGACCACCGGGGCGGGCACCGGGACTGCCGCCGTTCCGGGCGGGACCGCACCGACCGTGAAGGTCGAGGCGACCAGCGACACCTCGTTCCGCGTGGATGTCAGCGCCGCGACCCCGGGCAAACCGTTCTGGCTCGTGCTGGGCGAAAGCCGCTCCCCCGGCTGGACGGCCCGCGTCAACGGCCAGGACCTCGGCGAATCCCACCTGGTCGACGGATACGCGAACGGCTGGCGGATCGACCCGAGCGCCGGGAGCTTCACCGTCCTCCTCGACTGGGCACCGCAGCACGTCGTCGGCATCGCGCTGAAACTGTCGGTGGTGACGGGCATCCTGAGCCTGGCGATCCTGCTGGTCGGGGCGTACCAGCGCCGCCGCGGCCGGAGCTGGCGCCATCTCGTCGGCTACCAGTACATCCCCGCGGGCACCGGCACCGGCGGAGTCGCCCGAGCGGGCACCGCGGGTCCAGGCCGGGCTGATCTGCCGACGGCGGATCCCTGGCGGGCCGGGCCGGGCCCGGCCCTCCGGGTGTCGGGCCGGTCGACGCTGCTCACGGCCCTGGCCACCGGGGCGGCGAGCGTGGTGCTGGTCGCCCCGCTGGCGGGACTCGTGGTTGCCGTGCTGACCGCCGCCGCGCTGCGGATCCCCCGCGCCCGGCCGCTGCTGCGCGTCGCCCCCGCCGCGTGCCTGGCTCTCAGCGCGCTCTACATCCTCCAGGTGCAGGCCCGGCACGACCTGCCAGCCAACGGCTCCTGGGTGGCCGCGTTCGACCGAGTCGCCATGATCTCCTGGCTCACGGTCCTCCTCCTGGCCGCCGACATGATCGTCTCGCTGGTCCGCGCCCGCGCCGCTGCCCGGATCGCCTCGGGCACCACCCCCGGGACCCCCACCGCTCCCGCCGCACAGGGCTCCCCGTCCGAGCTGTGACCGACGGGCTCTAGCTCGGAGGTCGGTCGGCGCCCCGGAGGTCGGTCAGCGGGGG
>NZ_UBIZ01000747.1:0-456 GCF_900465275.1 Parafrankia sp. Ea1.12
GGCCGCCCTCCGCTGCCGACCGGGCGCTCGCGACGCTCGTGGCGGACATCTCCGCCGGTCCCCCGGACGCCGCCGACGCGCTGCCGGCGTTCGGTGTGGCTGCGGTCGTCGTCCCGGCGGGTTCGGCCGACCCGGCGCTGGTGGCCGCGCTCGACGCGGTGGACGGCCTCTCCCGGGAGAGGCGCGGTCCTGACGTGCTGCTGTGGCGCCCGGTCGCCGCCGCCCCCGGTGCCGGGGAGGGCACGACCCCGCTCCGGCTCGGCTCGCCCGGTCCGGCCGGACCGACCCGGCTGCCCGGCGGCGCCGCGGGGCGCCGGGTGGTGCTCGCCGAACCCGCCGATTCCGGCTGGCGGGCGACCCTGGACGGCGCGCCGCTGCCCGCGGCGGTCGCGGACGGCTGGGCGCAGGCGTTCGTCCTGCCGGCCGAGGGCGGCCTGCTCGAGGTCTCCTACGATC
>NZ_UBIZ01000565.1:0-43183 GCF_900465275.1 Parafrankia sp. Ea1.12
GTCCATGGACTCACTGACCCGCCACAGATCCTCAGACAGGTGGGGGTGGGTCAGCGGTCGCGGCGGGCTGCGGCCAGGCCGGCGATGACCATGATGATGCAGCAGCTGATGCCGACGACGTAGCCCCAGCCGCGGTGACCGAAGGAGTCGAACGCGGCCCCGAGACCGAAGATGACCAGCGCGAACAGCATGACGGTGAGGAACGCGGCCAGCAGTTTCTGCGCGGGAGGCGCAGGCGCGCTCACGAGACGGCTCCGATCCGGAGCCGGGCCACCCGATGCTGGGCCACCCGGTCCTGGGCCACCCGAGGCTGGGCCGACCGGAGCTGGGCCGGCCGGTCCTGGGCCGGCCGGTCCTGGGCCGGCCGGAGCTGGGCTGTCGACGTCCGTGGCCGGGGTGTGCGCGGCCGCGGGGGCGGGGTGTTCAGGGCTGCCGCCTGCGGGCGTGGGTCAGCACGACGCTGCCCGTGGTGTCGGGTGCACGGCGGTCGGAGAGGGCGACCAGCGGGGAGAAGACCGCGGCCGCGTTCCAGCCGATGCGCCCGCCCTTGGCGGACAGGTTGAGGTAGAGGCGCTCCGCCCGTTCGGACCGGAACATGTAGGTCTGGCGGACCACCTCGAGCCCGGCGTCGGCGAGCAGCTTCGTGAGCTGCTCACCCGGATAGGTGTGCTGCACGTGGTAGCGCTCGCGGTGGCTGGCGAACAGGTCCGGCCAGCGGTCGGCCCGGGTCAGGGCGTCCGCGGACATCACCAGGTCGCCGCCGGGGCGCAGCACGCGGGCCATCTCGGCGAGGGCGGCGGGGCCGTCGTCGAAGTGCTCGATCGCGCAGACCGACATGACGATGTCGAAGGTGGCGGGCGCGAACGGCAGGCGCAGCGCGTCGCCCTCGACGAGGCTGGGACGGTGCTTCAGGCGGCTGCCGAAGTCCAGCTTGTGGCGGGCGAGGTCCAGGCTGACGGCGCGGGCGCCGCGGCGGACCGCCTGGCCGGCCCAGTAGCCGTCACCGCCGGCGACGTCGAGCATGGTCCGTCCGTGCAGGTCGCCCGCCCAGGAGAGCAGGGTCCCGACCTCGCGGCGGCGCATGACATGCACCTGGTGACCGGCGTAGGCCAGGGCGTCGTCACGTAGGGAACTCATGGCGCACAGTCTGCCTTTCCCACCAGGCGGGACCTGGTCCCGACCCGCTGAACACCCAACTGAACACACTCATAGGCGACACACTTCGGGTTGCCCCGCTCCTGAGCCGCCGACAGCGGCGCCTTCGCCGTCAGCACGGTTTCAGCACTGCGTCGAGGTAGCTGTCCCAGGCGCTGTCGACGTCGGGCGGAGTCACCTTGGCGCGCAGGGCGGCGAGGACTCCCGGCTCGTACAGCCGGCGCAGGGCCGCCGCCAGCGCCGCCGGGTCGTCGGGCGGCACGAGCAGGCCGTCGACGCCGTCACGCACGGACGTCGTGAGGGTGCCGACGCGGGTGGCGACGACGGGGACACCGTGCAGGTGCGCGAGGTCGACGTTCTGCGAGGCGGTGCCGGCCCGGTACGGCAGGACCAGCGCGTCCGCGGCGGCGAACAAGGCGGGGACGTCCTCGGCCGGCACGTAGCCGGGGCGCAGCGTGACCCGCTCGCCGAGGCCCAGCTCGGCCACCAGGGTACGAGTGCTCTCGATGCCGCCCCAGAACTCCCCGGCCACGGTCAGGCGGACGTCCTCGGGGCCGGCGGCGAGGGCGCGCAGCAGCACGTCGAGGCCCTTGTACGGCCGGACCAGCCCGAAGAAGAGCAACTCGCGCGACGGCGACGGCCGCGACGATCCCGCCTCTGGCGCGTGCGCCGACCCGGACCCGGACCCGGACCCGGACCCGGACCCGGACCCGGACAGGATCATGTCCCCGCCGGCGGCGGTCCACAGGTGGGGTGCCATCTCGGCGACGCGCACGGGGGCGGCGGTGAGCTCCGCGGCGAGCCTGGCCTGCGGCTCGGTGTGCACCAGGACGGCTGAGCAGCGGCGGAGCACCGCGGAGACCAGTGGCTCGTCGATCCGCCGGCGCTCGTGCGGCAGCACGTTGTGGCACAGCGCGAGGACGCCGCGGGACGACCGGCCGCCCCCCGAACGCCCACGCAGCCCGGCCAGGATGCCCAGGTAGGCGGGAGCCTGGATCGGGGTGACGACGACGAGGACTACAAGGTCCACCGTGGCGCCGGAACCCGGGCCGCCCGAGGCCGGAGCACGCAGCCGGCGGCCCAGCCGGAACCACGAGTCGGGGCGGCGCCAGGACAGCGGGTAGGACGTCGCCGCGAACGGCGTCCCCTCCGGGGTGTCCACCCGTTGTTGTCCGGGGTAGAGCCGCGCCGGGTACTGGCGGGACCACGACTCGATCCGCACCTCGTGCCCGCGCGCGGTGAGGCGGTGCGCCAGCTCGGTGGTGTGCTGGGCTATGCCGCCCTTGTACGGGTGGGTCGGCCCGATGATCGCGATACGCACGCCGAGGCTCAGGTGTCGCTGCGTGACCGGGCCACCAGGTCACCGATCAGCGCGAGGACCACGATCTGGAACCCGACGAGGATCGCGAGCAGCGTGGAGGTGGTCACCCGCAGGTCGTACCGGACGAGGTCGACGATCAACTTCACGAAACCGAGCGCCATGATCCACAGGGCGACCGGCATCAGGACCTTGATCGGATCGAAGTACATGACCATCCGCAGCACCTGCAGGATGTATCGACGGGCGTCCTTGAAGGGGTGGAACTTGGACGTCCCCGAGCGCTTCGCGTAGTGGATCGGCAGGTAGTCCACGGGGTGCTGGTTGGACAGGAACGCCATGGTGATGGTGGTGACGCAGGAGAATCCCGGCGGGAGCAGGCGCAGGTACGGAAGCGACACGTCCCGGCGGAACGCGCGCAGGCCGGAGTTCAGGTCGGGAATCTTCGTCCCGGACAGCCGCTGCGCGACCATGCGAATGAACCACTTGGCCGGCACGCGGGCCCACTTGTGCGTGCCCTCCTCGGTCGTCCGTGCACCGACGACCTGATCGACGTCAGGGTTTTCGTCCAGGTAGCGAACAAACTCCGGAATGCGCTCGTTCGGGTACGTCATGTCCGCGTCGGTCCAGACGACGATCTTCCCGCGGGCCTCCTGCGTGCCGATGCGCCGCGCCGTGCCCGAGCCGCCGTTGCGCCGGAAGGGCATCAGCCGCATATGGGGGAAGTTCGCCGCCACGTCGCGCAGGACGTCCAGCGTGCCGTCGGTCGACTTGTCGTCGATCACCAGCAGCTCGTAGCTGTACCCGCTGACGTCCATCGCCGCCGTGATGCGCTCGAGCTCGAGGACGACGTGATCCTGCTCGTTGTAACAGGGGAGCACCACGGTCACGTAGGGCGGTGTCTCCACAGCCGTCTTGGTCGGCTGTTCGGCTGGATGGATGGCGCTGACACTCACGTCGGTGTGACTCCCGGTCGTCGTTGCGCGCCCGCGTTCCGTCCCCGGCAGGTCGCGGGCAGTCCGCTCTCCAGGGTGACACGGCCTGCGCCGGGGCCCGAACTCCGGTCGCCCCCCGACTGCGCCTACTGTTACCGCTCGTGGGGACGTTCAGAGGTGATCTACGGGAGTATGTGCGCCATGTGCGGACTCTGCGGGCGGCGCGGGAGACCTCGGCCCGTTCGTTCGTGGCCGGTCTTCGGTATCCACTCGCACACAAGCAGCCGATCTGGATCGGTTCGCCGACAGTGATCGAGGGTCATGAGCGGATCGAGTTCGCCGACGGCGCCGCGCTGCGGATCGGGCTCGCCCCGTTCGGGCTCACCACCAAGCACGACGTCTCGATCCTGCGCGTGCACCCGGAGGGCCGGGTGCGCTGCGAGGGCGTCGTCTCGCTGCAGCGCGGGATCCGCGTCGTGGTCGACTCGGGGGTGCTCGAGCTCGGCCCGTTCGCCAACATCAACGGCTTCGCGAAGATCCTCGTCCGGGAGCGGGTGAGGATCGGCGCCTACTGCAACGTGTCGTGGAACACCCAGCTGCTCGACAACGACTTCCATCCGATGGTCGTGGACGGCGTGGAACAGCCCATGAGCGGGCCGATCGTGCTGGAGGACCGGGCCTGGATCGGTGCCGGGGCGATCGTGCTGAAGGGTGTGACCGTCGGGGAGAGCGCCGTCGTCGCCGCCGGTGCCGTGGTGACGAAGGACGTCCCGCCCAAGGCGGTCGCTGCCGGCTCACCGGCGAAGATCGTCGGGCACATCGACTACTGGCGCTGAGCCGGTGTCCGTGTCGCTGGCCGCCTCCCCCGCCGGCTACCCGGTCGGAGCGCGCTTCCGGCCGATCATGCTGCTGCGCTCGGCGCCGCTGCCGATCTGGCTGATCACCGGGCTGTTCGCGGCGCTGCTCGCGAGCTGGTCGGTGCTGGTGCCGCAGTACCACGCGCCCGACGAGCCGAACCACGTCGACGCGGTGATGCGGCTGGTCCAGGGCGCCGGATGGCCGCATCCCGGCCACGCGTTCGTCCGTCCCGACGGGGTCGGCACTATCGCCGCGTCACCCTACGGAACCGACGCGCTCCCCTACGACCTCGACTACGCCCCGATCGCCAAGGGCGACGCCACGCCGCGCGCCGACCGGCCGACCTGGGACGAGATGGGAGACACCCGCCAGCCTGACGGCGAGCCGCAGCCGCCCGGGGAGATCCAGCAGCTCGTTCAGCACCCACCGCTGTACTACTGGGTGGGCGCCGCCGTGCTCCGGGCGCTGCCCGGCGGCGACGGCGACGGCCTGCGCTGGGACGTCACCATCGGGATCCTGCGTCTGATGAGCGCGCTGATGGTGACGCCGCTCCCGCTGCTCGCGTGGGCGGGGGCGCACCGGCTCAGCGACGGCAACCGGGTCGCGGCGACCTGCGCCGCGCTGGTGCCCCTGGCGATTCCGCAGCTCACCCACATCGGATCGAGCGTCAACAACGACAACCTGCTCGCGCTGACCGCGGGCCTGGCCACGGTGACGATCGTCTACGTCCTGTGCGGGGACACGTCCCTGCGCACGGCCGCGTGGGCCGGGGTGTTCATCGGGCTCGCCCTGTTCTCGAAATCGCTGGCGATCGTGCTCGTGCCGATGGTGGCGCTCGCCTACCTCGTCGCCTGGCGGCGCGCCCGGCGGGACGCGCGCGCCCTGCCCGCGCCGGCGGCGCGGCGCGGCCCGGACGACCCGTTCCTGCTCGCCGAGACCGGTCTCATGGCGGTGCCACCGGGTTCGACCCGGCCCCCGTGGCGGCAGGTCCTGCTCGGCGGCGCGCTCATGATCGGGTTCGGCGGCTGGTGGTGGGTCGTCAACGTCGTCCGCTACCGGACCTTCCAGCCCGAGACCCCGGGATTCCCCCTCGGCGACCACCTGAATGACTGGGGGGATTACACCGAGGTACTGGTCAACGGGACGATCCTGCGCTGGTGGGGCTCGTTCGGCTGGTTCGAGTCGAACCTGCCGACGGAGTTCGTCCGCTCCGCGAGCGTCGCCGTGGTCGTTCTTTTCGCGCTGGCGATCATCCGGGGACGCAACAGCCGGACGCGGGTGAATCTACTGTTCCTGCTGTGGCCGACAATCGGCCTGTTCGGGCTGATGACCCTGCAGTCGGCGCTGGCGTTCGCCGACCATCACCACGTCAGCGGGATCTCGGGGCGCTATCTGTACGCGGGCCTACCTTCGCTGGCGATCGGCGTGGGAATGGGTGTTCTGGCATTCGGCCGGCGGGCCTCCCGGCTCTTTCCCGCCCTTTTCTTCGCGGCCGCCGCGGCGGCCCAGTGGTGGTCGATCAAAACCGTTCTGCCGTACTTCTGGAAGCCCCCTGGTGGCGATCTCGCCGACGCCTGGGACGCGATGACGGCCTGGTCCCCCTGGCCGCCGGCCGCCGCCGTCACCACGATGTGGATCGGCGCCGCGTTCGCGCTGGCAGTGCTGGTGAGCTGCGTGTGGATCGCGTTCCGCTCCGGGCCGGAGGCCGACCCGGACCCGGCCGGCTCCGCGCCCCTGGGCCTGGATCTCGTCGATTCGGGGCCGGCGGTTCTCGAACCTGTGGATTCGGAGCCGGAAAGCTCGGTCTGGGCGCGTCCCGATCCGTCGGATCAGGAACCGGCGCCGTCGGGATCAACCGGTTCGGCACCGGTGAACTCGGGATCGGCGCATTCCGAGGCCGGACCAACCGAATCCGCGCGGATGGACTCGGCACCTGTGGACTCCGACCCTATGGACACCACACCTGTTGACACCGGGTCTCCTGAGTCGGGGCGTTCCCAGGCGGCGAGTACCTCGACGACGCGTTCCACGGCAAAAGGCGACCCGCCGAGCATGACGAGCCCGGTGCCGTCACACTGAATCCAGGCTGTGGAGCGCACGCGTAGGCTCTGCGGTGTCAGCCATCTCGGTTCGGGGGGAGCCGTGCGCCGAAAGCGGGACTGGGAGACCGCGCCGCCTCCGGATCCCACCGGGCCCTCGACCACCGCCGCGTCGAACATCGCGCTGCCACTCGGTTCGGACGACCCCGAACAACTTGGGCTTTACCGGCTGCTCGGACGTCTCGGCGAGGGCGGCATGGGAACGGTCTACCTCGGGCGCAGCCCGGACGACCGGCTCGTGGCCGTCAAGGTGATCCGGGCCGACCTGGCCCGCGTCCCCGAGTTCCGGGCCAGGTTCCGGCGGGAGGCGGACGTCGCGCGCCGGGTCGCCCGCTTCTGCACGGCCGAGGTGCTCGACGTCGTCGACCCGCCCGACGGGCAGCCGTACCTGGTCACCGAGTACGTCGACGGTCTCACGCTGGCGCAGGCCGTGGCCGTCGAGGGCCCGTTGCGCTCGGCCGACCTGGAGCGCGTCGCGGTCAGCGTCGCCGCCGCGCTGACGGCCATCCACGGTGCCGGGCTGGTGCACCGTGACCTCAAACCGTCCAACGTGCTGCTTTCGACCCTCGGCCCGCGGGTGATCGACTTCGGTATCGCCCGCGCCCTCGACGCCCAGACCATGCTCAGCCAGGAGATCCAGCGCATCGGGACGCCGGCGTTCATGGCACCCGAGCAGGCCAACGGCCTGGCGGTGACCGCCGCGGCCGACATCTTCGCCTGGGGCGGGCTCGTCACTTATGCCGGCACCGGCTCCTATCCGTTCGGGGACGGGCCGACGCCGGTCCAGCTCTACCGGGTCGTCCACCGGGAACCGCTGCTGGACGGCCTCGACCCCGCACTGCGGCCGATCGTCGAGCACGCCATGCGCAAGGACCCGGCCGAGCGGCCGTCCGCGCAGGAGCTGTTCCTCCGGCTGGTCGGCATGGGGCCGGCGACCCATCCCGACCCCGACGTCACGCGGGTCATCAAGACCGGTTCGCCCCCCGTCATCACCCCGGGCACGGACCCTCGGGCCGACTCCGGGGCACCACCGTCGGACGGCGCTCCCGCCGGCGCCGCGCCGTCAGGCCAGGCTGGCGGCGCCGCGCTGCCGCGCCAGTCGACCGGTGCCGGCCACGGCGCTGGTGCGGCCGGAACGGGCGCCGGCGGCGGCGTGGCCGGCACGGGTGCTGGCACGGGCGCCGGTGCGGGCGGCGCGGGAAAGACCGGCGCGGCCGCCGGCGGCGGGACGGCGGGGTACGAGACACGCTCGCTCGCCGATGTCCCCGCGCAGCCGGCGCCCGAGCACGACCAGGCCGGCGGCCCCCGCCAGCCGGCGCCGGGCGGCGGGCACGGCCCCCGGGCCACCCGGTTCCTCGCGGCGACCTCGCGGCGCCGGTTCGCGCTGTTCGCCGCGCCGGTGATCGCGCTGCTGCTGATCGCCGCGCTCATCCCGCTCGCCTTCAGCACCGGCGCCGGCAAGGAGGAGACGCAGGCCGACGTGGCGCGGCGGGTGGCCTCGACCGCCGAGGCGGTGCGCGACTCCGACGCCGGCCGCGCGGCGCGGCTGAGCCTCGCGGCGTTCCGGATCAGCCCGGTGCCGCAGGCCCGCGCCAGCCTGCGGACGTCCTATTCGGCCGCCACCGCGACCGCACTGACCGGGCACACCGGCTCCGTGCTCGGCCTGGGCATCAGCCCGGACGGGCGGACCATCGCCACCTCGGGCGCCGACAACGTGGCCCGGTTGTGGGACGTCTCCGACCGGACGCGTCCCCGGCAGCTGTCGACCATCGACGCGCACGGCGCCTGGGTGCTCGACGCGGCGTTCAGCCCCGACGGGAAGCTGCTCGCGACCGTCGGCTACGACCGCTCCGCGCGCCTGTGGGACATCAGCGACCGGACCCGGCCGAAGCAGCTCTCGCCCATGCTGGCGCACAACGGGTACGTTCTCGACGCCGCCTTCTCCCCCGACGGGAGGATGCTGGCCACCTCGGGCTACGACAACACCGCCCGGTTGTGGGACATCACCGACCCGCGCCAGCCCCACGAGCTCGCCGTGCTCGACCGGCACACCAGCTGGGTCAACGAGGTCGCCTTCAGCCCGGACGGCAAGCTCCTCGCCACCGCGAGCGCGGACCACACGGCCCGCCTGTGGGACATCGCCAACCCGCGCCAGCCCCGCCCGCTGGCCGCCATCACCACGCACACGGACTTCGTCTGGACAGTGGCCTTCAGCCCCGACGGGCGGCGTCTGGCCACCGGTGCCTACGACGGCCTGGTCAAGATCTGGGACATCACCGACCCGACCAGGCCGGGCGCGACCGCCTCGTTCCGCGCGGACGAGAAGTGGGTCTTCGACGTCGCCTACAGCCCGGACGGCCGGACCCTGGCCACCGCCGGCTGGGATACCAGCGTCCATCTGTGGGACCTGACCGCGCCGGGCCAGCCCGCACCGGCCGGCCGGGTCTCCGGCCACGGCGACTGGGTCCAGGCCGTCGAATTCACTCCGGACGGAACGTCCATCGTGTCCGTCAGCGACGACCACACGGCCCGGATCTCCCGGATCGACGACGCCGGGCTGGTCGCGCGCGCCTGCGCGGACCCGTCCCGCCAGATCACCGAGGCCGAGTGGCAACGCGACATCATGGACGTCCCCTACCAGCCGGTCTGCTAGCGCCGGACCGACCGGTGCTGTCGGGCGGCCCGCCACCGGCAAGGCAGCGCTCTCCACCAATGCGTGGCGGCTCAGTGAGTCCTGGCTATCACCCAACCGCCACGGTTCGGAAGCCTAGTGCTCGGCGTCGGCAGATCCGGCAGATCCGGCCGGGCCGGTGCGCCCGGCCGCGGGGCGGTTGTTGCCGGATCCGTGGTCGGCGAGGCGGGTCAGGCCGGAGCCGAGCCGGGCGACGACGGCACCGCCGACGCGGCTGGCGGGGGAGCTCGCGGCGGACGGCGCGCCGGATCCTCCTGAGCCGCTGGACCCGCCACCGAGGCGGGACCGCAGCGCGGCGTTGGCGATCCGGGCCGCGGTGACCAGCTTCGGCTCGTCCGGGGATGCTGGCGCCCACGGCGGGCGGGGGACCTTGCGCGCGGCGGCCAGCTCCTGCTCGAGCTCGCTGATCCGGTTCAGCCGCTGCAGGTCACGGGCGGCGGCTTCGCTGCGCTCGGCGTCGATCCGGGCCCATTCCCGCTGCCGGGCGCGGGCAGCACCGACCGCGTCGTCCTGCAGCGCGAGGACACGCAGGTACAGGTCGACGCGGTTGCGCTCCATCCGGGCCAGCAGGGTGTTGGCGACCCAGGGGGCGAGCAGGTCGGCGGCGCGGCGGGCCCAGGGGGCACGGCGGTCGAGGATCACACCGAGGCCGAAGATCGGCGCGATGGTGAAGAAGCGCAGGTCGGGATGCTCGGCGACGAAGTCCTCGACGGCGGTGCGCACACCGTTGCGGGGGCCGCCCTCGGCCAGGGCCCAGGAGAACGCGCCCATGCCGCGGAAGCCCCGGCCGGGGACGGCGTCCGTCCTGTCGATCTCCACGCCGACGTCCCACGAGTTGGGCTGGCGCACCGACTCCGGGATGCGGTCGGGGACGTAGTACTGGTCCCGGCGGCCGGCGGGCCATCCGACGTCGTGCAGGATCACCAGCGGGAAGTAGGAGCGGCCGAAGTCACGCACGGCGGTCTCGATCATCCCGAGCTCGCCGCGGACCGTGGCGTAGTTGTGGTCTCCGTCGATCAGATAGGCGTCGGTCGGGGCGTGGCCGTCGAGCGCCTCGGGGCTGTAGCCACGGATGACCTCGACGTCGAGACCACCGCCGGAGGACGGCGCGACGCCCGGTTCGGGGTCGATGACCAGCAGCCGCCCGCCGCCGCCCCGCCGCAGCAGGTCGACGAGCAGGGACGTCGTCACGCCGCTCTCCGAGCCGATCTCGGCGATGCTGCGCGCGCCGGATGCCTCCAGCAGCGGAACCCACATCTCGCGCAGGTCCGACAGTGAGTGCAGCAGCAGGGGGGCGAGTGTCTTCTCGGTGATCTCGGTGATCTCGGGGGCGTGGTCGCCGCCGTCGTAGGTGACAGCCGCGAGCTCGGCGAAGCTGTCGCGCACCTCGACATCCGTCCCCGCGGCGGCGGGTGCGCGCCCGCCTGCCCCGCCTGCCCCGGCATCACCCGACTCGCTGCCGGCTGGCGCCTCGCCACCCGGGGCGGTGCCGCCTGGGGCGGTGCCACTCGGGGCTGCGTCTTCCGGGGCTGCGTCTTCCGGCGTCACGTCACTCGACGCGGCCTCACCGCGGGTGCCGCCGCCCGGTGCCCGGAGTTCGGGGCCGGCCGGCGAGGCGCCACCTGAACCCGGCCCCGGCACACCGCCGCCGCTCGCGGCGGAACGACGTGGCGCGGTCCCGGCGCTGCCACGCCTTCCTCCAGCCAGTGGATCCGACCCACCCGCGAGCACGTCGAACGTCGCGGAGCTCCCCGGAGAGACGACGTAGCCGGACGAGACGGGAGCGGTCGGGCTCCCCGGCGGCCCAGGTCGTTCCGCGGCGGTTGCCGGCGGCCCGGGGGTGACCGGCGGCCCGGCGGCTACCGGTGGTCCAGCGGTGCCCGATGGTCCGGACGGCCGCGACGACACAGGTCCGGTCGGCCGCTCGCCGGGCGCCGAGGCCGGGGCCGCCTCGGGGGGCGGCACCGAGCGCGGCGTGAAGAGCGAGGACGGGGGCAGCGCGGTCGGTGGCGGCGTCGCCGAGGGCCGCACGGACGGACGCTGCTCGGCCGGGGTCCGCGGCAGCGCCGCCGGCGGCACCACGGTCGGCGGCGGCACCACGGTCGGCGGCGGCGCGGCACTCGCGGGCGGCACCGCGCTCCGCGGCGTGGACTGCCCCGGGCCGGAGGCACCGCGTTCGGACGAGCGGCCCGGCCAGGCCACCGTCTGGTCTGTCGACGGGCGGAACCAGCGGCCGGCCGCGTCGACCCCGCCCGGCTGGCCGGCGGGGTCGTCCTGGCCCTGGGCCGGCTGCCTCCCGGCATCCCGCCCCAGAGCCGCACGGTCCCGGCTGTCCGCACGGTCCCGGCCGGTCCCGTCGGTGTCCTCCGGGCCGCCGGGCTCGGACGTCATCGCAGGCCGCCCAGCTCGCGACGGATCTTGCGGGCGGCGCGGACAGGCAGGCCGGTGCGGGCGACACCGGCCGTGCGCACCTGAAGCGGGTCGGCCCGGATCCCCAACCAGCCGAAAGCCATCTCGACCTCGATCGCGTACGTTCCGCCCAGCGTGGGCTGGGAGGTGAAATCGATCGTGTAGATGATCTGGGGATCGTCGCCGACGATCTCCAGCAGGTTGGCCTGCAGCAGGCGGACCCCGACCAGCGCGATCTGCTGGCCGGCGAGGTCGTCCAGCGACGTGACGGTCACCTTGTACGGCTCGACGGCGTTGTGCAGGTGGAACGAGATCGTCAGCCAGTCGAGACGGAGCAGGCCGCGACGGCCGGCCGGGTCGATGCGCACCCGCCGGACGCCGACCCCGTCGATGCGCAGGCGCACGATCGACATCCCGTCCCGGCCGGAACGGGTGACCGCGGTCTCCTTCTGCCCGTGGACGAAGTCGGTGCCGGTGTCGACGTACACCTCGACGGGGCCGGCCGCGGCCTCCGGGGAGACCTCCTCGGCGGGCACCCCGGCCGCGGCCGCCAGGCCGCTGATCACCGCGAGCGACCGGTTCGCGACCCCGGCCACGCCCGCGGGCCAGTACAGCTCCCGCATCGTGATCTTCTCGACGTCCGCGGGGGTCAGGTAGGGCATCCGGCGGACCAGCTCGGGCGGGAGCAGGCCCTCGGTGGAGTCGGAGCCGAAGTTGTCGTCGTGCGCCCAGGCCCCGAACGCCGACGCCTCGGCCGCGGTGGGACGGGAGACGAACCGGGTCAGCGTCCGCAGCGACGCGTGCCGGGCCCCGGGCTCGGACAGCGACGGCATCGCCGTCTCCGAGCGCCGGTAGCGCAGCCATTCCCGCTGGAAGGCGAGGATGCCGTCCTGGACGGCGGTCCGCTGGGCGACCTGGGTCCGCGACGTCCGGTCGATGCTCAGGACGGGCCGGCCGTCGTCGTCGAAGGAGACCAGCGAGCCGATGTCGGGCATACAGAGCTGTTCGAGCACCTCGGGGCTGCGCATGAGCTGGTTGGCCATCAGCTCGGGCTGCCCGCCGGAGGCCGCGTAACCCTCGATCTGCAGGCCGGCGAGGCGGTGCGTGCCGGCGGCGGCGTTCGTCGCCATGTACAGGCCGACGACGTCGAACTCGCGCCCGGTGGAGGCGAGCAGCCGGGCGAGCAGCGCCTGGATGGTGCCGCCCCAGCCCAGGTCGACCAGCACGATGCGGCCCGAGTCTGGCAGCTGGGTGTCGAGGTACTGGACGTAGCGGTCACGCAGCCGGCCGGCGGTCAGCACGATCTCGCTGCGGATGCGCTCGTCGGAGCACAGCGCCTCAAGGGTGTCGTCGAGCAGGCCGGGGACGTCGAGCCGGCGGTCGGTGAGCGAGGAGATGCCGGCGACGTTGTCGATGGCCACCCCGAGCTGGCGCAGCAGCTGGCCGACGCTGGGCGCGTGCCGGCGGACGAGGAACCCGCGCAGCTCCTCGGGGCTGCCCTCGAACACGTTGGCCAGCGCGCAGACCTGCCGGGACGCCCACAGCGTCGAGGTGGTCACCCCGGCGTCGGCGCCCGGGTCGGCGATCAGCCGGGAGAGGAAGTCACCCTCCCGCATCAGGCAGTAGATGTGGTCGGCGCCGTGGTCTCCGGTGCGTTCCACCGCCCAGTCGGCGAACCCGGTGAAGACCGGACCGAACACCGTCGCCCCGGACTCCCAGTAGCGCCGCAGCCCCGGCGGGACGGCGGCGGCGTCCGCCCGGTGCAGCGAGCGGGCCCGCAGCGCGGTCATGCCGTAGTCGCCGTTGGCGGCGTCGAGGGGGGTGTCGTCCCCGGGGCCGGTGAGCAGGCCCTCCAGCTCGATCGTCGCCTTCAGCGAACCCGAGTACTTCGGGTAGTGGATGGCGACCAGCCCGTGCTCGCGGGCGCTCTCCACGTCCGCGACCGGGTGGTCGCCGAGGTGGACGACCCGCGAGGGCTGCAGGTTCGAGGCCGCCAGCATGTGCCGGAACAGCCCGTCGCTCTTACTGATCCCCGAGTCGGAGGAGGTGAAGATCTGGGTGAACGGCACCCCGGCGAGCTCCGGGCGGCTGAGCAGCCGCTCGAGCTGGGCGGCCGAGAAGTATGTGTCGGAGAGCAGGTAGACCGGCAGGCCGAGCTTGGTCATGGCGAGCTCGGCGAGCTCCACCACGGCCAGGTCGGCGCGGCACAGGTCCCGCTCGACGGCGAGCTCGACGTCCATCAGGTCGCCGATGCTGCCCGCCCCGGGCAGCGCGGGGACGAGAACCTGCCAGATCTCGTCCAGGCGCACCTCGTGGGTGCCGCGCACCTCGTGCGAGTGCAGCCTGGCCTTGTGCTCGGCGAAGACCCGCAGCCGGGCGAACTCGCCCGGCGTGACGCCGGACGGCAGCTGGCCGAGGTCGGCCAGCCGGTGCCCCAGGGTGATGAACGCGTGAACCGGCTCGGGCACCATGCGCCAGAGCAGAGTGTCGAATACGTCCAGAGTCAGGGCCTGCGCACCGCCCGACTCCAGATGCGACCAGACCTCGCGAAGTCGGACGTCGGTGAACACTGCCCGCCCCCTCCAGGCGACCGGGTCCCCGGTCACCTCTTCTGGGCCGGCCAGGCGCCCGGCGGGAACATGCGGCTCGGGTACGAGACGCGGTGTTCGGGTCGTGGCGGCTGCCGGCCGGAGCCAGATAGACGGGTCGATACTATGAACCACCCTGGAGGTGGCAGTCACCGGACTGGGGGCATCACCTCTCGGGCGGGTGCGCGGTACGGTCTACGGCCATCGTCACGAACCCGAGTTGACGACACTCGAGGCCAACCGGTGACGGTTGCGCTGGGCGGAGGAGGGGCCGAGCACGGTGCGGGTCCGAGATGCACGCCCGACGCGGGGAGAAGCAGGCCATGTCGAGGGTGGCTGATCTGTCCACGCTCCCGAAACCGGAGCCGACGCGCGGCGCTCCGGCGAACCGTCCGCGCGGGTCCGGTGCGCGTCACGTCGACCATCGCAGCCGTGCGCAGACCCGGGTCCGCTGGGAGCTGCTGCGAAACCTGATCCGCAAGGACCTGAAGGTCAAGTACAAGGGGTCGTCGCTCGGTTTCGCCTGGTCACTGGCGAATCCGCTGCTCCTCCTGGCCGTCTACACCTTCGTCTTCCAGGTCGTTCTGAAAAGTGGGATCGACAACTTCGGCTTCTATCTGATGTCGGGACTGCTGGTCTGGAACGCGTTCTCAGGCAGTGTCTCGGCCGCCTGCGGCGCCGTGGTGGGCAATGCCAACCTGGTGAAAAAGGTGCGCTTCCCGCTGCTGGTGCTGCCGCTGTCGGCGGTCGGCTTCTCCGCGGTGCACTTCGCGCTCCAGCTCGCGGTGCTCTTCGTCGTCATGCTGGGGTTCGGCTACAGCCTGCTCGGGCCGGAGCTACTGCTGCTGATCCCGGCCGGCGCGGTGGCTCTGCTGTTCACCGTGGCGCTGTCGGTGCTGGTGTCCGCGCTCAACGTCCGTTACCGCGACACCCAGCACCTGCTGGACGTCGCCCTGCTCGCCTGGTTCTGGATCAACCCGATGGTCTACGCGTTCGGCCTGATCGAGAACAGGCTGAACGAGTGGACGTGGGTGTACATGCTCAATCCGATGGCGGTCGTCGTGACCACCTTCCAGCGGGCGATCTACGATCCGCCCGAGGGGAACTCGACCGGCTCGGCGCCGATCCTTGCCGATCTGGGGTACCGCTACTACCTCGAACACCTGGCGATCGCCGGGCTCATCTCGCTGGCCGTGCTGTGGCTGGGGCTGCGAGTGTTCCGGCGGCTGCAGGCCGACTTCGCCGAGGACCTCTAGTGCCGTCGCAACCGCTCGCCCCGCCCCCGATGCAGCCCGCGCAGCCGGCCGCCGTCGTGCCGTCGGCACCACCGGCGCCGGGCGCGCCGGTGGTCATCCGCGCCGCCGGCGTCGGCAAGAAGTTCGTCGCCTACCACAAGCGCGCCACCAGCCTGAAGGAACGCTTCGTCCGGCGGGACACGACGAGCGGCGAGGATTTCTGGGCGCTGCGCGACATCGACGTCGAGATCGGCCGCGGGCAGACGGTGGGACTCGCCGGGGCGAACGGCTCGGGCAAGTCGACGCTGCTCAAGGTACTCGCCGGCATCCTGCGCCCGACCCACGGCAGCGTGTCCGTCAGTGGTCGGATCGCGTCCCTGCTGGAGCTGGGCGCGGGGTTCAACGGCGAGCTCTCCGGCCGGGACAACGTCTACCTCAACGCGTCCCTGCTCGGCCTGTCCAAGCGCGAGATCGACCGGCTCTTCGACTCGATCGTCGACTTCTCCGAGCTGCGCCACAAGATCGACGACGAGGTGAAGCACTACTCGTCCGGCCAGTACGTGCGCCTCGGCTTCGCCGTGGCCGTGCACGTCGACCCGGACGTCCTGCTCGTCGACGAGGTGCTCGCCGTCGGCGACGAGGCGTTCCAGCGCAAGTGCCTGGCCAAGATCGCCCAGTTCCGCGACGAGGGCCGGACGATCCTGTTCGTCACCCACTCCCTCGACCTGATCGAGAACATGTGCGACCGGATCCTGGTGCTGGAGTCCGGCGGCCTGATCTTCGACGGGCAGCCGGTCGTCGGGACGAAGCTGCTGCGCCAGCGGCTGGGCAGCCTGCCCGCGGACAGTCCGATCCCCTTCGACCTGGCGCCGGTGAAGCCGACGGCGGTGGCGTTCAGCCGCAACCCGGGCGGGCCGACCGAGGTGCAGTACGACCCGGGTGAGCAGCTCACGGTCAGCGTCGAGCTCGACCTCACCGACAGCGCGCCGCAGTACGTCTACCTGCACGTGGAGATCATGGGGCAGGGCGAGATACCGATCTGGATGATGGAGACCCCGCCGGGCGGGGTCAGTCCCGGCCCGGGGACCGCCGTGGTGGACTTCGTCGTCCCCCGGCTGCCCGAGCTGCTGGGGGCGTTCGCGATCAACGTCCGGGTGTCGGACGCGGCCACCGGCCAGCCGGTGACGGTACGGCGCTTCGAGGAGCTGTTCGGGGTCAGCGGCCCGCAGGTCGCCGGGCTGCTCAAGGTCGACTACGAGGCGAGGCTGCGCCGATGACGGACCGGGCGACGAGCAACGGGGCGATGACCACCATGGCAATGAACGTGGCCATGACGGGCCAGGCGGCACCCGAGCCGCTCGCCACGATCGTCATCGTGAACTGGAACGGTGCCCACCTGCTCCCGCCCTGCCTGGACGCCGTCGCCAAGCAGGACGCGCCGTTCACCTTCGAGACGCACGTGGTCGACAACGCCTCGGCCGACGACTCGCGCGAGGTGCTGGCACAGCGCTACCCGTGGGCGAAGCTCGTCCCCTCGGACCGCAACCTCGGCTTCGCCGGCGGCAACAACCTCGCCCTGCGGGGTGTCACGACCCCGTACGCGGTACTGCTGAACAACGACGCGATCCCCGAGCCGGACTGGCTGGCCCGGCTGCTGGCCCCGTTCGCCGAGCCGGGCGGCAACCGGCTCGGCGCCGTCACCGGCAAGGTCGTGTTCCTCCCCCGCTTCCTGCGGCTGACCCTGTCGACGCCCACCTTCTCGCCGGGGCCGCACGACCCGCGCGAGCTGGGCGTCCGGGTGAGCTCGGTGACGGTGAACGGCCGCGAGGCGCTGCGTGAGGTGCTGTGGGAGAAGCTCACCTTCGGCGCCGAGGGCCCGGCGGACGCGCCGTTCTTCTGGACCCGCGGCGAGGGTGAGCTGTGCGTGCCGGTGCCCGAGGGCGGCCCGGTCACCATCGGCCTCGCCTGGGCTGCGGACACCGCCAAGCAGGTCACCCTGGGCTGGGCCGGCGCCGGTGACACCACCGCGACGCGCACGCTGCCGGTGGGCACCGAGCCGTCCACCGTGTCGTTCACCGTGGACGAGGGCGCCCCGCGCGTCGATGTGATCAACAACGTCGGCGGGATCGTGCTCACCGACGGCTACGGCGCCGACCGCGGCTACCAGCAGATCGACACCGGCCAGTTCGACAACCCCGAGGAGGTCTTCACCGCCTGCGGCAACGGCATGGCGATGCGGACCGAGCTCGGCCAGGCGCTCGGCTGGTTCGACGACGACTTCTTCCTCTACTACGAGGACACCGACCTCTCCTGGCGCATCCGGGCCCGCGGGTACCAGATCCGCTACGTCCCGGGCGCGGTGCTGCGGCACGTCCACTCGGCGTCGAGCGTCGAGTGGTCCCCGCTGTTCGTGTTCCACACCGACCGCAACCGGCTGCTGATGCTGACCAAGGACGCGACCGTGCGCACGGCCGTCTCGGCGGTCACGCGCTACCCGCTGACCACCGCGTCGATCGCCGTGCGGACATGGCGACAGGCACTGCGCTCGCGCAGCCGCCCGGCGGTGCGGCCCACCGTGCTGCGGGTTCGGGTCTTCGCCTCCTACCTGCGGCTGCTGCCGGCGATGCTGCGCCGCCGCCGGGAGATCGGCGCGACCGCCACCGAACGCCGGGTCAGCCTGCAGAGCTGGCTGGTGGAGCGATGACCACGCCCGGCTCCGGGGAGCCCGCGGCAACCGACCAGCCGGCGACCGATCCGGCGACGACCGTGGAGCCGGTGGCACCTGGCCCGCCGGTCGCGCCCGGGCTGCGGGCGGCGGTCTACAACCGCTTCTGGCACTCGATGGGCGGCGGCGAGCGCCACAACGGCATGATCGCGCAGGTGCTGGCCGCGGACGGGCTCGACGTCGACCTGATCGGGCATTCCGACGTCGACCTCGACGCGCTCGGCAGCCACCTGGGCCTGGATCTCTCCGGCTGCCGGTACCGGCGGCTGCCGGACCGTGGCGAGGACGCGATCGCCGCGCTGTCCGAGTCGTACCACCTGTTCGTGAACGGCTCGTACATGAGCCGGCTCGCCCCGCGCTCGCCGCGGTCGGCCTACCTGTGCTTCTTCCCGACGCCGTTCGACCACGACATGGCCGCCTGGCGCAAGGCCGCGGTGCGCACCGCCGGCCCGCTGCTGCGCGGGGTGAGCCCGGCCGTCAGCTTCGGGCAGGGCTGGTACCCGCCCGAGGGCGGCCGGCGCCGGCAGTGGACGTGGACGAACGGCGAGGGCATCCTGGCCGTCAACCCGGGCGGCGGGCGCACCCTGCGCGCGGACATCGGGCGTCCCGGGGCGAGCGGGGCCGTGCGGCTGCGGGTCGTCGACGCGGACGGCACCGTCCTCGCCAAGCTCCAGATCGACCAGGCGTTCGCGCCGTTCGAGGTAACCCTGCCGTCGTCGACCGCCGGGACGGAGCTCACCTTCGTCAGCGACGTCTTCTCCCCCGGGCCGGCGGACGTCCGCGAGCTCGGTGTGGCCGTCAGCCGGCCGCGGGTCACCGACGCCGACGAGGGGCCGCTGGAGCGGATGGCGCTGCGTTTCCCCTGGCTGCTGCGCGACCCGGCCGACCTCGGCTACCTCGAGGGCTACGACACCGTGATGGCCAACTCCGAGTACACCCGGGGCTGGATCCGGCGGATGTGGCGGCGGGACTCCGACGTGCTGTTCCCGCCGATCCAGGTCGACCGGCTCACCCCGGCGCCGGAGCGCGAGAAGGCCGTCATCACCGTCGGCCGGTTCTTCGCCCCCGGCCTCGGCCATGCCAAGCGGCAGCTCGAGATGGTGCAGTGGTTCGCCGAGCTGTACCGCTCCGGTGCGCTGCCCGACTGGCGGATGTACGTCGTCGGCGGATGCGAGGACTCGCAGAAGCCGTACGTCGAGCAGGTCCGCGCCGCCGGGGCGGGGGTGCCCGTCGAGGTCCTGCCGAACGCCCCGCGCGCCGAGGTGGAGCGGCTGCTGTCGACCAGCTCGGTCTTCTGGTCCGCGACCGGCTACGGCGAGGACGACCGCAAACGTCCCTGGACGGCGGAGCACTTCGGGATGACGACCGTCGAGGCGATGGCCGGCGGCTGCGTGCCCGTGGTCATCGACCGCGCCGGGCAGCGCGAGATCGTCCGGCACGGGGTGGACGGCTACCGCTGGACCGGCCCGGAGCAGGTCGCCTCGTTCACCCGCCGGCTCGCCGCCGAGGACGGGCTGCGCTCCCGGCTGGCCGCCGCCTCCGTGCAGCGGGCCCAGCAGTTCTCCGACGCCGCGTTCGCCGAACGCTGGCACGGCATCGCCGAGCAGCGCCGGCTCTACTCCTGACCGTGGACCCCCTCCTGAGCACGCACTCACTCCTGAGCACGGACTCCTGACCACGGTGCCGAAGCTGCGCGTCGTCCTCGACGGAACCCCGCTGCTCGGGCCGCGCACCGGCGTCGGCCGATACACGGCGGCGCTGCTGGCCGGCCTCGTCGAGCTGCCCGGGGCGGATCTCGACGTGGCGGCCACCGCCTTCACCTGGCGCGGCGGGGCGGGGCTCGACGCCGCCCTGCCCGCCGGGGTCCGCCCGGCGGCGCGCCGCGTCCCAGCGCGGCTGCTACAGGACGCCTGGACACGCTCGGAGCGCCCGCCCACCGAGTGGCTCACCGGGCGGGCGGACATCGTGCACGGGACGAACTTCGTCCTCGGCCCGCTGTCATCGGCGCGCGGTGTGCTGACCGTGCACGACCTGTCGTACCTGCGCACCCCGGACACGGTGTCGGCTGCCTCCGCGCGCTACGCGACGCTGGTGCCGCGCGGGCTGCGCCGCGCCGCCGCGGTGCTCACCCCCAGCCGCGCCGTCGCCGACGAGGTGATCGCCGCCTACCGGCTCGACCCGGACATGGTCACCCCGACCCCGCTCGGCGTCGACGCCGCCTGGTTCGACGCCGCTCCCCCGGCCCGCGGCTGGCTCGCCGCGCGCGGGCTGCCCGAGCGGTACCTGCTGTTCGTCGGGTCGGCGGAGCCGCGCAAGAACCTGCCGGTGCTGCTGGAGGCGCTGCGCCGGCTGCGCGCCGACGCGCCCGACACCCCGCCGCTGGCGCTCGTCGGCCCGCCCGGCTGGGGCCCGACGCTCGACACCTCGGGCCTGCCCGCGGACGCCGTCGTCACCGTCGGCTACCTCGACGACGCCGAGCTGCGCTCCGTGGTCGCCGGCGCGGCCGCGCTGTGCTTCCCGTCCCGCTACGAGGGCTTCGGGCTACCGCCGCTGGAGGCGCTGGCCGCCGGTACCCGGGTCGTGGCCGCCGACATCCCCGCGGTGCGCGAGGTGGTCGGCGCCGCCGCCGGTGTCCGCCTGGTCATCCCCGGCCGGTGGGACGTCTTCGCCGACGACCTCGCCGGAGCCCTCGGCGCCGCGCTCACCGAACCGACCGACACCGCCCAGGCCGCCGCCGGCCGCGAGCACGCCCGCGCGTTCACCTGGCGGCGCACCGCCGAGCTGACCGCCGCCGTCTACCGCCGCGTCGCCGGCTGAGTCCCCCGTCACCCCGACGCGCCGGGGTGACGCCCCCGTGCGCCGGGGTGGCCTGCTCGCCGTTTGGTGCCTTTCTCGCCCTTTCGGAGCGAATTTCGCCGGGAACGCTGCCTCAAACGGCGAGAAAGAAACCAAACGGCGAGGAGCCGAGCATCAGAAAACGCGGTGTTCGCTACCTCGGGTAATCGGCTACCTGCGGAACCGGATCGGAGTCCTCCAGCGGTCGAGCACCCTCCGGCTGCCGATCAGCACTGACCCGGGCCGGACGCTTCGTCCTCTTTCGAGATTCCGCGGCGCCCAGCATGGCCATCGAAAGGCCGATCAGGCTTACTCCGAGCGCGCCCAGCACAGCCAGGACGCTCAGTAACACGAGGGCACCATCCGGGCCGACGGCCGTCGCCGCGAGCGCGTCGTGCAGCCGGCCGAGGACATTCCGCCCGGCGAGCTGCGGATCACGCCGAGCCAGCTCACGGCCGAGCATGACCACGACGGTGATCCCGAGCGCCGTGACCAGAGCGGACGTCGGCAGACCGCGTCGCGCGGCCGGGAGCGCCGAGCACGCGCCGGCCAACGCTACGGCCAGCAGAGGCAACGCCGGCAGCAGGTAACGGGTGAAGGGAGCGCCCCCGGCCGCGACGAAACCGACCAGCGTCGCGCCCGCGACCACAGCCTGCGCGATCGCGACAAGCCAGCACAGCACGCCCACCGCGGTACTCCACCGGCCGCTGTCGCACCGGCCACGGCCGCTGTCGCGCCGGAGGTTCCTGGCCGCGCGGACGGCCGCGGCGAGCAGTCCGACGACCGTGACCAGGCCGACGCAGACGGCCATCCACCGGGCCGCGCCGGTCAGCAGGGCCTGGCGGCCGAAGAAGCCGCGGTAGACGAACCACCAGAAGTCACCGGAGGTGAGGACCTCGCGCACCGACCGCGGTTCCGCTCCGGTGGGGAACATGTCGGCGATCAGCCCGGTGGCCGTCGGATCGCCGTAGAGCCTGATGTTGCGCAGGTAGAACCATCCGGCGACCAACACGGTGAGCGCGGCCGTCGCGACGGCGGCGGCGACTCCCAGCAGGAGGGTGCGGGCCCGCTCGGCGCGGGCCCAGCCCGGCGCGCCGCGGCCCAGCACGAACGCGACGCCGACCGCCGGCACGAGAACCGCGGCGGCCAGCGCGCCGCTGGCCCGGCTCAGCGCGGCCGCCGGGATCAGCAGCGCCAGCAGGACCAGAGTGCGCGCCGACGGCCCGCGCCGGGCGAGCGTGAGCGTCGCCACCGTCGCTCCGGTGATCAGCGTGACGGCGAGCGCGTCGTTGTAGACCTGGCCGGCGACCGCGACGAACCCACCGATCACAGCGGTGAAGGCCGCCGCGGCGACCGCCAGGTCGGGCCGGGTGGGCAGCAGGGCCCGGGCCAGTGCCGCCGTGGCCACCAGGGCGCCGATCCCGATCGCGAGGTTGAGCAGCCGCGCCCCGTAGAAGCCGGCCAGCGGATGCCCCGCGGCCCGGCCACCGCCGAGCGGGACGGCCTCGAGCAGGTAGAACAGCGGCGGATGGTTCGCCGTGTAGACGAGGTCGAAGTTGCTCAGCCCGCTGGGGCGTCGGGCGCAGGCGGGCAGGATCGCCACCTCCCGCAGGTCGATCGCGGCCCGCGCCTCCTCGGGGGGCACCCGGCAGCCGGCCGGCAGCCCGGACATGCCCGGGACGGCCGCGCGCACGGCGGTGTCCAGCTCCGGCAGCCGGCCGTCGGCGACCTCGAGGGCGTAGGCGGTGTGCTGCGCCTCGTCGGCCCCCGCGAACGGGGCGGTCGCGAACGCGGTGAGCAGGCCGACGGAGCCGAACAGCAGGCCCGCGCCGGCCACGCCGAGCACCAGCCAGCGCCGCCGCGGGTCCACCCGGAACCAGCCCGAGCGGCGCTCACCCGGACTCGACCGGAACCAGCCTGAGCGGCGCCCACCCGGGACGGCTCCGGGTGGGGCGGGCTCAGGCCGGGTCGGGCACATCCGCGGCGGCCAGCGCGGCGAAGTCGTGCTCGGCGTGGCCGGCCCGGGTGGCGGCGGCGGTGAGGGCCAGGGTCGCCTCGGCGATCGGCAGCCGTCCCGCGACCGACTCGGTGGCCAGCCGGACGTCCTTGGCGAGCCCGGCCACGGTGAAGGCCGGCGTGGAGTAGTCGCCCGACTCCAGCATCGCCCGCTTGTACTCGACGATGAATCCCAGCGGCCCGGCGGCGAGCTCGGACAGCAGCAGGCTCCGGTCGACGCCGAGCGCGGTGCCGTAGCGGAGCACCTCGGCGGCGGCGGCCGTCGCCTCGGCCAGGCCGAGGTTGAACACCGTCTTGAGCGCGTTGGCGGCACCGACCGGCCCGACATGGTCGATGCGCCCCGGGTCGCCGAAGGTCTCGAGGATCCCGCGGGCCGCGGCGAGATCGGCGTCGGCGGCGCCCACCAGGACGCGCAGGGTGCCCGCCTCGGCCGGCCCGATCGTGCCGATCACCGGCGCGTCCAGGTAGCGCAGGCCCGCTGCCAGGGCGACGCTGCCCTGCTCGCGGGCGGCCGCGGGGCCGACCGTGGTGCAGTTGATCACAAGCAGGCCGGGCGGCGCGGCGGGGATCACCGCGGCGAGGACATCCGCCGCCGACGCCGGGTCGAACAGCATCAACACGCAGGCGTCCGCGCCGCGCACCGCGGCCGCCGGGTCGGCCGCCTCGCTGGCGCCGCGGGCCGTCAGCTCGCCGGCGCGCCCGGGTGTCCTGTTCCAGACGGCCAGCTCGTGCCCGGCGGCCAGGATGTGGTGGGCCATCCGGACGCCCATCCGGCCCAGGCCGAGAAACGCGACCTTCACGCGATACCTCCCTCGTTGACGCTCCCGCCGCGGTCGACCGGCCGCGGTCGAAGCACCCGCGCCAGCCCGGCCGCGCCGAGCAGCGCGGCCGGGGCGAGCAGGCCGACGACCGATCCCAGGTAGCGGTAATCGAACGCCGAGGTCAGGGAGCTTAGGAGCAGGGTGGACAGGCTTGCTCCCCCGAGCAGCCAGAACAGCCGACCGGGGCCGGCGCGCCCGCGCGCCCGCCCGACGATCTGAGCCAGCAGCCCGGCGAGCAGACCCAGGCCGACCAGGGGCATCGGCCCGTAGCCCAGCCGGGAATAGAAGGCGAGCAGCTCGACCGGAGGGTCGTTCAGCCGCGCGACGGAGAAGTACCCGTCGGCGGCGTGCGGGCCGTCCGAGACGAGGCGGTTGGTGCCCGTCCGGGGCAGCTCCCAGGTGTCGGCGCGGCTCGTGAGCCTGTTCTCGTACGGGACGGGCGAGAAGTACCCGGCCAGGTAGCGGGCGGTCGAGGTGACCATCGTCCAGGGCTGCTCGCGGATCACGCGCCGGGCGAACTCGCCGGCGAGCTCCTCGCGACCCGGTGGGACCAGGTCGTTGCCCTGGCGCAGCGGCGAGTCGTCCGGCCAGAGGTAGGTCACCGGGGAGCCGCGCTCGCCGACCGGGCGCGGGTCGCACAGCGACAGCAGGTCGGGATCGTCGGGCAGGCGGGCGCAGTCGGCGAACGGGGCGACCCGGCCGTACAGGAAGAACCCCGAGTGCGCGGTGACGGTGAAGCCCTTCCCCTGCCCCGCGCTCCACGCCGAGTACGCGACGACCGGGACGGCCGCTCCCAGGACGAACGCGAGCACGGCCCCCGCCGCCACGACCGCCGCGTGGGCCCGCCGCCAGTGCGTGACAGCCAGGACGACGGCACCGGCCGCGCCCACCGCGAGCGGGCCGTAGCCGACCGTGCGGACGGTGAGGCTGGCGCCGAGCAGCAGCCCGGCGACGGCGAAGCGCCACGCGGCCGGCCGGCCGGGCCAGGCCAGCAGCACGAGCCCGCCGAGGACGAGCGTCCCGAACAGGCTGTCGGCCAGGACGAACTGGCCGAGGTCGAGCACCCAGGGGGCCAGCAGTGCCGGTACCGCGACCACCGCGGCCGGCCAGCCCCCGGTGCGGCCGGCCGCCGCGACGGGACCGTGCCGCTCGAACAGCTGACGCGACGCCGCGTAGAGGGCGACCCCGGCCAGCAGGGCCGCCGCGTGCTGCACGACCACCAGCCGGGTCAGGTGGTCGGGGGCGCCGATGACCCGCAGGAACATCGGGTAGCCCGACGGCCGCCAGTCGCCCGCCCACAGCCGGTTGGTGGCCTGGTCGAGGTAGGCGGGCGAGTCGCCGTAGTAGAAGAGCGCGGGCCGGTAGGCCAGCAGGACGGCGGCCCGGGCCCCGACGGCCAGCGTGAGCAGGATCAGGAAGGCGGCATGGCGCCGCACGAAGCCCCAGCGGCGCGGCGCGGCGGACGGCCGATCCGCGCGCCACCGATCCTCACGATGAGGTCGCGAATTGTGACGATCAGGCTGGGCAGGGTCGGGCTGTAGCGGTAGGTTCCCCGCCGCCGGCCCGGCCTGGGAGGGTGGCGTGCCCAGGACGGGCGGCGGGCCCGATGAGCTCGCCATTGCGCCACAGTCTCCCAGGCCGGTCCGACGCGTTCGGCGGCGCCCCCGGCACGGCGGCCGCCCAGGTCAGGCGTGGGCGTCCAGCGAGGCCTTGTCCAGCGCGCCGACGTCCAGCTTGGTGAACAGGCCGCCGGACCACGCGAGGCGACGACCGGCCGGGACGGGCCGGCGCTCCCAGCCGTCGAGGTCGATGCCCAGCACCTCGGCCACCCGGGCCGAGCTGAACGGCAGGAACGGGGCCAGCGCGGTGGTGATGCCGGAGATCGCCTGGATGGAGACCGCAAGGCTGCGCGCCGCGGCCGCCCGGTCGACCTTGACGGTCTTCCACGGCTCCTCGCGGTAGAGGTAGGCGTTCACCTCGGCGGAGATCTCCATCGCCGCCCGCAGCGCCGCCCGCTGCTCGACCTTGCCCAGCAGCTCGCCGACCCGGACGAGGCCGGCGTCCACCGAGTCGAGCAGCGCCGCGTGCACGCCGTCGAGCTCGCCGGTCTCCGGCAGCTCGCCGTCGAAGAACTTGTTGATCTGGGCGAGGACCCGGTTGACGAGGTTGCCCCAGTTGGCGATCAGCTCGTCGTTCACCCGGCGGATGATGTCCGCGTCCGAGATCTCGGTGTCGTTCTGCTCGGGCAGCACCGAGGCCAGGGCGAAGCGCAGCGCGTCCGGCTGGAGCAGGTCGAGGTACTCGCGCACCCCGCGCCCGATGCCCGCCGACTTCGACGCCTTCGCCCCGCCGAAGGTGACGTACTGGTTCGCCGGGACGTCCGTCGGCAGGTTCAGGCCGCCGTAGCCGATCAGCATCGCCGGCCAGATGACGGTGTGGAAGGGGATGTTGTCCTTGCCGACGAAGTAGTACGCCGCCGCCTCGGGGTCCTCCCACCAGGCCCGCCACGCCTCCGGATCACCCGTGGCGGCCGCCCACTCCTTGCTCGCCGACAGGTAGCCGATCACGGCCTCGAACCAGACGTAGAGCCGCTTGCCCGGACCGAGCTCGTCGGTCGGCAGCGGGACGCCCCAGTCCAGGTCCCGGGTGATCGCGCGGTCGTGCAGGCCGTCCTTGACGAACTGCACCGACCAGTTCAGGACGTGCCGGCGCCAGCCCTGGCGGGTCTGCAACCAGTCGAGAAGCTGGTCGGCCAGGCCCGACAGCCGCAGGAAGAAGTGCGTCGTCTGGCGCATCTCCGGGACGGCCCCGGTCACCTTGCTGCGCGGGTCGATCAGCAGCTCCGGGTCGAGGGTGCGCCCACAGTTCTCGCACTGGTCGCCGCGCGCCTGCTGATACGAGCAGTGCGGGCAGGTGCCGACGACGTACCGGTCGGGCAGGAAGCGCCCCGCGTCGGGGTCGTAGAACTGCGAGGTCTCCTTGGCGTAGATGTAACCGGCCTCGCGCAGGCGGGTGAACACGTCCTGGGCGACCGCGCTGTGGTTGTCCGTCCGGGTGCTCGTGAAAAGGTCGAAGCTGATCCCGAGCTCGGACCAGATGCGCAGGAACTCCGGGTGGTACCGGTCGACGATCTCCTGCGGGGAGACGCCCTCCTCGTCCGCCCGGACCGTGATCGGGGTGCCGTGCGCGTCGGACCCCGAGACCATCAGCACCCGGTTGCCCGCCATGCGCTGGTAGCGGGCGAAGATGTCCGCGGGCAGGTAGGCGCCGGCGATGTGCCCGAGATGCGGTGCCCCGTTGGCATACGGCCACGCGACGGCGACAAGGACGGGACGGCTGCCGTGCCGCGCCGCCGTGTCGGGAGTCTGAGTGCTCACAGCCATCAAGCTACCCGCTGGACGTCAGCCGAGATCGGCACCGACGACGAGTGCCCGGCTTGGTCGAGGGCCGGGCGGCCCGTGGCCGTGGCAGTGGCCGTGGCAGTGGCGGTGTCAGCCCCGCAACTCGGCGCCGAACTCGGCAAACGCGGCGGCGAAGCCGTCGTCCCAGGAGCGCAGCGGCCGCAGGCCGGCGTCCAGCCAGGACCGGGCCGAGAGCACCGAGTAGGCCGGCCGGCGCGCCGGGCGGGGGAACTCTTCCGTCGTCGTCGGCCTGACCTTCGCCGGGTCCTGGCCGAGCGCGGCGACGATCGCGCGGGCGAAGCCGTACCAGGTCGTCTCCCCGGACGCGGTGCAGTGGTACACCCCGGGCGCCGGGCGCGCGGTGACCAGGTCGAGCAGGCCGGCGGCGAGGTCGGCCGACCAGGTCGGGCTGCCGTGCTGGTCCGCGACGACGGCGAGCTCGTCGCGCTCCCGGGCCAGCCGGGCGATCGTCTTCACGAAGTTGCCGCCGGTACGCCCGTACACCCACGCCGTCCGCACGACGTACGACTCCGGGCAGAGCGCCAGGACGGCCTCCTCCCCCGCGAGCTTCGTCCGGCCGTACACCGACACCGGCGCCGGCGGGTCGTCCGTCTCGTAGGGCTTGGTCGCGTCACCGTCGAAGACGTAGTCGGTGGAAAGGTGGACGAGCGCCGCGCCGGCCTGGGCGCACGCGGCGGCCAGGTGGGCCGCGCCGGTGGCGTTCACGGCGTACGCGCCCGCCTCGTCCGACTCGGCGCCGTCCACGTTCGTCCAGGCGGCGGTGTTGATCACGACGAGCCCGCCCTGGATCTTCGCCGGCCGGGCCTGGTCGGCGATGACCGCGCGCACCTGGGCCGCGTCGGCGAGGTCGAGCTCGGATCGGGCGAGCCCGCACCAGGCCCGTACTCGCGGGTTGTCAACCTGCGACTGAGCGTCGAGGAGACGACACAGGTCGCTACCGAGCTGTCCACCGGCACCAGTGACGAGGATGCGCACCCCGCGAGTCTGGCAGACGTATACGAACAGCCGGCGACACCCCGACAGTGACGTCGCCATCACGCGCAGTCGGCCGGACCGGTACCGACCGGCCCGAGAAGGGTGCGGCTACCCTGATCCCGGTGACGCCCGAGACGCCAATGACCGAAAAGCCCGACCTGCGCGAGGATCAGCCCCGCAGGTCAGGCGGCCTGGCCGGCGCGGGCACCGAGGAGGCGACAACCGCCTTCAGGGAAGAGTCAGCTGACCTCGACGCGCCTCCCGGCCCGGACGTGCCAGCCGCACGGGCCACTCCGGTGCCAGCCATCCCGGTACCGGCCCCGTCCGCCGGACCAGTGGCGTCCGCACCGACCCCGACCCCGACACCGACACCGACACCGACACCGCCCGCGCCCGCGTCGGACGTGCCCGCACCAGGCGTGGCGGCGTCCGCGGCCCGGTCTCCGCGGCGACCGCGGCGCGTTCCGGTGATCGTCCTGCTCATCACCGCACTGCATGTGGCCCTGCTCGTGACCTACTCGTTCGTGTACACGACCTGGGCGGGCTACGACGAGGCCCAGCACGTCGACATGGTCTACGGCCTGCAGCACGGGGCCGGCTGGCCGGCACCGGGCGAGAAGATGATCGCCACCGGGGTCGCGGCGACATCCGACGACTTCGACCGCGGCCGGTTCCAGGACATGTTCCAGTCCGGCGGCAAGCGGCGTGGCTCCCCGTCGTTCGCGGAGATCGCCCCCACCCCGCGCGACGCCCGGCAGTCGTTCGACGAGCTCGGCGGGCCGACCCCGGTGGACGACGGCCGGCTGTCCAACCAGATGATCCAGCATCCGCCGCTCGTCTACGCGATCGGAGCCGGCCTGCTGGAGGCACTGCCCGGCTCCGAGAACTGGGCCTACGACCAGCAGGTGCTGGTCCTGCGGCTGCTCAACATCCTGATCGTGGCCCCGCTGCCCCTGCTGGCCTGGGCCGCGGCGCGCCGGTTCGGCCTGCGCGGCCCGCTCGCCACCGCCGCGGCGGCCCTTCCGCTGGCGATACCCGGGTTCACCAGGGTCGGCGCGACCTTCAACAACGACGGCATCCTCATCCTGGCGACCGGTGCCCTCACCGTGGTCCTGGCCGGGGTCGTACGCGGCGACCTGCGCAGGCGGACCGCGCTGTGGGCCGGCGTCTGGTTCGGCGTGGCCATGCTGTCCAAGGCGTTCGCCTTCGCCCTCCCGTTCACAATCGCCGCCGCCTACCTCGTCGGCTGGCTCCACACCCGGCGAGCCCGGACGTCCGCAGCTACAGCCGGCTCCGAACCCGAACCCGGAGCCGAGTCGGTTCGGGGCGGGCCCCGGGGCCGGCTGCCGGTGCTGCCGGCGGCGATCGCCGTCGGGCTCGGGCTGGCCATCGGCGGCTGGTGGTGGGTCCGCAACTACCTGCTGTACGACGCCCTCCAGCCGAACGGCTGGGCGACGAACCCGCCGCGCCGCGAGCCTCTCCTGCTCCCCGACTCGTTCCTCACCTGGTTCTGGTACTTCGTCCGGACGATGATCAGCAGGTTCTGGGGCGGTCTCGGCATGTTCGAGCCACCGCAGCTCTCCCCGGTCACGATCGTCGCCGCCACAGTGGTCACGACCGCGCTGTGCGCCCTCGCCGTGATCACTGCCGTCCGTCGCGCCCCGTCCCCCGCCGGGACACCCGCCGGGACACCCGGTTGGCAGGCTCGACTGGCTCGGCTGGCGGCGCCGCTGGTGCTGCTCACCCCGGTTGCCTTCGCGTACCTGATGGTCGGGCAGCGGAGCTGGGCCGAGTACGAGCGCTACACCCGCGGCATCGCCGTCCAGGGCCGCTACCTGTACCTGGGAATCGTCGGCCTCGCGGTCGTCGCGGTCGCCGGGCTCGGCCGGCTGTTGGGCGCGCGTGCCCGGTGGGCGCCGGTGCTCATGCTGGTCGGCGGGCTCGTCATGCAGGCCCTCGCCCTGCTCGCCGTGTGCAGCTACTACTGGCTGCCGCGCCAGGTCTCCTTCACTCCCGCCCGCATCCCGGACGTCGTCGCCGCGATCTCCCGCTGGGCCCCACTCCCCGTGGGCGTCACCATCACCGTCGTCGTCGGGACGGCACTGTTGTGGATCATCGCCCTCGCGCTCACCCTCATCCCGGCCCTGCGCCACCGCACCCCCGCCGACGCCACCGCCGACACCCCCGCCAGCTGACCGCCGCCCGCCAGGGCAAACCGAACCAGCTGATCCGCACCGACCCAAGGCCTCGGGGCTCGGAGGTCGAGGGCGGGTGCGCGGGCCTTGGAGGTCTGTGCGCCGGGGGTCGGAGTTCATGGGTCGACCGCGAGGGAGCCAGGTGTCGAGGCGGTCCCGCCCTCACGAACAGCAAGCCTGGTGTCGACCTGGTCCCACCCCAGGCCAGCCAGGTGTCGACTCAGTCCCACTCGCACGAGCAGTGAAGCCACAGCCCGCGCCGCCACCACCATCACACGGCCAGACCGCGATCTATCGGGCAAAATCCCCGCACACCCGGGTGGCCTGCTCGCCGTTTGGCATCCTTCTCGCCCTTTCGGAGCGAATTTCGCAGGAAATGCCGCCCGAAACGGCGAGAAAGAAGTCAAACGGCGAGTAGCCGAGCACCAGAAACGGACCGGGGCCTCCACCGTCAGTCCGCCAGCCGACGCTCGGCCGGCGGCGGGCAGGCCGGGCGGGAGTCGGGTCCTTCTGCTGCTAGCTGGTCGCGACCGAGACCCTGGAGTGGTCGCCGATCATCAGGCGGTGCGCCTTGGGGAGAGCGCTCGACGGTACGACCTCGGCGTCCCGCCCGATCAGGGAGTCCTCGATGCGGCCGATGCCGCGGATGGTGGCCCGCTCGAGCACGATCGAGTACTCGATCTCGGTTCGTTCGACGACGCACGAGTGGTAGATCGAGGTGAAGGGGCCTACGTAGGTGTCGACGAGCCGGGTGCCGCGGCCGATGATCGCCGGGCCGCGCACCGTCGAGCGCACCAGGGACGCACCCTCCTCGATCACCACCCGGCCGACGATGGTGCTGTGCTCGTCCACGGTGCCGTGGATCGCGGGCTCGATTGACTCGAGGATGTGCCGGTTGGTCTCCAGCATGTCGTCGAGCCGGCCGGTGTCCTTCCAGTAGCCCTCGACGAGGTGCGGCGCGACGTCGTAGCCGCCGTCCACGAGCCACTGGATCGCTTCGGTGATCTCGAGCTCGCCGCGTCCTGAGGGCTTGATCGAGCGGACGGCCTCGTGGATCGCGAGACCGAACATGTAGACGCCGACGAGCGCGAGGTCGCTCGGCGGGTCGGCGGGCTTCTCGACGAGCCGGACGATCCGGCCGTCCGCGCCGAGCTCGGCGACGCCGAACGCCGAGGGGTTGTCGACCTTGGTGAGCAGGATGAGCGCATCGGAGGTGGTGTGGCGGAACTCCTCGACCAGCCCGGAGATCCCACCGATGATCATGTTGTCGCCGAGGTACATCACGAACGGCTCGCCGGCGAGGAAGTCCCGCGCGATGAGGACGGCGTGCGCCAGACCGAGCGGCGCCTCCTGGCGGATGTAGGTGACGGTGATGCCGAACTGCGATCCGTCACCAACCGCGTTCTCGATCTCGGCCGCCGTCTCGCCGACGATGATCCCGACATCGGTGATCCCGGCGCCGCGGATCGCCTCGAGCCCGTAGAACAGCACCGGCTTGTTGGCGACGGGCACGAGTTGCTTGGCGGAGGTGTGGGTGATCGGCCGAAGACGGGTCCCGGAGCCACCGGCGAGCACGAGTGCCTTCATGATCCGAAACCCTATCGTGGGTCGTTCCAGGAGACAGGCCCTGACTGAAAGTCACCAAAACGTGATGCACGCCACAGCCAGATCTCCACATCGACCTTCTCCCTCGACAAGTCCGCGCGGACGCCGACCCATGAGCGCTTACGCCGTCACGTTCCGGGTACGTTGAGTAACCAGGGGTGCGGGTCGCCGCCACCGCGGACCGGCGTGCCAGCCGTCCGACGGGCAGGCCGGTCGACCGACAGGCACGCCGAGATACCCGGCACACCACAGAGGGGGGACGCGGTGACCGGCGCTGGACCGCGCGCCTCGACAGGGCCTCGACAGGGGCCTGAGTCGCCCCGTACCGGCTCCGACCCCGCAGCGGGCGGGCGGCGCCGGCCGAGGTCACGGCCGCGCGCACGCTCGCGCCAGCGCGAGGTCACCCACGCGAACCAGGACGGGTCGGAGGCCGAGCTCACCGAACCGAGACCGAACCAGCGCCGCGGCGGCTGGGACAGGCTCCAGCGCCGGAACCCGGGCGAGGCCGGCTCGGACGCCCGAACCCGGGAGCAGCACCTGGAGCAGAGTCAGGACCACGCCCAGGACGGCGTTCACGACGACACCACCGACCACGACCACAGCACCGACCTCGGCCACGGCCACGGCCACGGCCACGGCCACGGGTCAGGGTGGCTCCCGGGGTCGGCCGGTCGGCGGCGTGGCGTGGCGTCGCGGCTCGCCGTCGTCGTCTCCGCCATCCTGTCGTGCCTGATCTTCGCCTTCGCCGTCGGCGGGTTCGCCGTCTACGAGCACTTCGACCGCCAGATCAACCGGCTGCGGCTGAGCCTGGACGGCGACCGGCCCGCAAGCCCCGTCGAGGGGACGACCAACTTCCTGCTCGTCGGCTCGGACAGCCGGGCCGGCACCGGGGGCGAGTTCCAGCGCGGCGGCGAGGTCGCCGGCCAGCGCTCGGACACCACGATCCTCGCCCACCTCGACGCGAACGGGACGACGACCCTGGTGTCGTTCCCGCGCGACACCCTCGTGCGCATCCCCGGGCACGGCCGGGACAAGCTGACCCAGGCGATCTCCATCGGGGGCCCGGCGCTGCTGGTCCGGACCATCGAGAATCTCACCGACATCCGCGTCGACCACTATGTGTCGGTCGACCTCGCCGGGTTCCGCGAGATGACCGACGCGATCGGCGGGGTCACGGTCTGTGTGAAGGCGTTGCCGGACGGACGGCGGACGAACCTGCGTGACGAGTGGTCCCAGTGGCGGGGGCGGGTCGGCGAGAACCACCTGACCGGCGACCAGGCCCTCTCGTTCGTCCGCCAGCGCCACGGCCTGCCCGACAACGACTTCGACCGCATCCGCCGGCAGCAGCAGTTCATCGGGGCGGTCTTCCGCAAGGCCACCAGCGACGGCGTGCTGACGAACCCGGCCCGGCTGGAGAACCTGATCAGCGCGGTGACGCGGGCCCTGACCATCGACGACGGAACGGACATCGAGGATCTCCGGCTGCTCGCGAAGCGGATGGGGTCGATGAGCTCCGACCAGATCAGGTTCGTGACGATCCCCGTGCACGCGCCGTCGCCGGCCGAGGGCGGGAACGCGCTCGGCGAGCTGCCCCGGTTCGGTTCCGTGCAGCTTTACGACCAGGCGCAGCTGGACGCGTTCCTGGCGCCGCTGCGCGGCCGGGACGGCACCAGCCCGACGGCCGTCCCCACCCCGCCGGCGTCGCCCCCGGGCGAGGTCTCCGTCGACGTGTTCAACGCCGCGCGGGTCGGGGGGCTCGCCGCGGCCGTGCGCAGTGACCTCGCCGGTCTCGGGTTCCGCGTCGGAACCCCGCGGGACTGGCCCGCCGGCTCGCTGCAGACCAGCGAGGTGCGGTACGGGCCCGGCGGCGAGGCGGCGGCGCGCGCCGTGCGGGCCGTCGTGCCCGACGCCAGGCTTGTCCGCGACGACGACCTGGCCGACCGGATCTCCCTGGTGCTGGGCGAGTCGTTCGAGAAGGTGGACGCGACCGGCGTCCCCGCGGCCGGGGCCCGAGCGGTCTCCGGTATGCGCCCGTCGGCACCGGGCAGCGCCTCGACGGGGTCCACGGGCCCGGCGGGCTCGACCCTGTTCGGAGCCCCCACCAGGCCGACCGCCCCGGTGACGGCGACCGAGCTGACCACCGGCTGCACGTACTGACCGGCGGCACCTCCTGACCGGCGGCGCGCCGATCCGGCCGTGGGCGCCCTCTATCCGCGGGCCGCCCACGGCGCCGGCGAACGGCGCGAATGTGCGGGGCGTCACACACCACCCTCGGATCACCCCAAACAACCACCGGCCATCACCGGGCGTCTGAAGTCTGCGATGAGACGCCCGAGAGACGAGCTTTCAGCCGAAAGATCCGACCTGACCTGGTCGGATGCGGCCGAGCCGCCCGCGCCCGCGACCTGGCGTCCACCGAGCCCACGCGAGCCGCACTTCCGGGAAGCGCGCGTCGCGGAGCCGAACCTCCCAGAGCCGCGTTCCGCGGAGCCGTACTTCACGGAGGCGCGCCTCGCGGAACCGACGCCCGCGATCGGGTCGCACGCCGCGCTGCCACCGGAGCTGAGCCCGCGTCTTGTCCGGCGGCGGCGCTCGCCGCTGCGCCGGCTGTCCGTCACGCTGGTCGCGATGATCTCGCTGTGCGTCCTGGGGGCCACGTCGGTCGGGTGGGCGGCCTACCGGCACTTCGACAGCGCGATCGACCGCAAGGACTGGACGCCCGTCGCCGGCGCCCGGCCCGCGGTGGTCCCGGGCGACCTGAACGTTCTCCTGCTCGGCAACGACAGCCGGGAGGGCACCCACGGCGAGTTCGGCGACCCGGGCGGCATCCGGGCGGACACGACGATCGTCGCCCACTTCGACGCGGACCGCTCCGTCACGCTGGTGTCCTTCCCGCGCGACACGCTCGTGCCCGTCGTGCCCGCGGCCGCCGCCACCGCCCCGGACGGCCTGTCGAAAATCGCGGACGTCATCCCGCTCGCGGGCGTGCCCGGCCTGATCTCGACCCTCGAGGCGTTCACCGGGCTCAAGATCGACCACACCGTCTCGATCAACCTCGCCGGCTTCCGCGCGATGACGGATGCCGTCGGCGGCGTCACGGTATGCGTCCGGCCGCTGCCCGACGGCAGTACCCGCAACTTCCGGGACCGGGAGTCGGGGTGGCGGGGCCAGCTCGGCGAGAACCGGCTCAACGGGGACCAGGCGCTGGCGTTCGTCCGCACCCGCAAGGCGCTGGGCGAGGAGCGGCTGCGCATCCTGCGCCAGCAGCAGTTCCTCTCCCGGCTGCTCGACGCGGCGACGAGCGCCGGTGTGCTCACCAATCCCGCGCGGATCACCAGTCTGCTCGGCGCCGTCGGTGGCGCGCTGCAGATCAGTGACAGCCTGACCCAGACGGAGATGCTCCGGCTGGCGAAGCGGATCAGCGAGCTCGGCCCGGGCGGCCTGCGGTTCATCACGATCCCGACGTATGTCCCGCTGCCCTCGGCCGGCGCCGTCGACGAGATGGGCACGATCCCGCCGCACGGCATGGTCCTCCTGCACGACCCGGCCGGCCTGGAGGCGATCGTGGGCCCGATGCGGGCCACGGCCGAGAACGGCGGCGGCTCCGGATCGCCCACAGCGCCGGGCGTCTCCGTGGCCGCCGGCGCCGCGCCGGGGGCAACCACGCCGGGGGGAACGGCGCAGGCCTCCCCCTCCGCCAGCCCGAGCGGCACAGCGTCCGCCGGCACAGCGTCCGCCGGCACGACGGCCACCGGCACGACGGCCGACCGCACCGCGGCCGCCGGCACGACGCCGCTCCCCGGCACCGCCGCTGGGACGGCATCGGCGGTGCCGGTGCCCGCCGACACCTCCTGCACCCCCTGACCGCCGAACCCGGCTGAGAGGGCCCGATCCCCGGTGCGCGAACGGCGTCCGCGCCGTGTCGTGCCTGTGAACGTCCGAGCTGGGGACGGGAGTCGGTAGCGTTACCGCCCGCGGCGGATCGCCGGCGCTCAGCTCGCCGGAACCCGACCACCGCCGGGCCCGCCCGCCCGCCGACGAACGACCGGATTGGAGACCAGAACCGTTGGACGTCCGGTTCGTCCCAGCACCGTCGATCCTTCCCGACGGCTCCGTGCCGCCCGACGCGCCGCCCGCGCGGTTCCCCGGGGTGGCCGCCGCGCTCGCCGCGCGGCTCGCGCGCGACCCGGCGCGTCCGATGATCACTTTTTACGACGACGCCACCGGCGAGCGGGTGGAGTTCTCCACCACGACGCTGGACAACTGGGTGGCGAAGACGGCGAACCTGCTCGGTGACACGGTCGGCCTCGCGCCCGGGGACGCGGTGGGCGTCGACCTGCCGGCGCACTGGACGACCTGCGTCATCCTGCTGGCGGCCTGGTCGGCGGGGCTCGACGTGCATGTCGCCGTCGGCCCGGAGACGCCGGACGGCGGCCCCGGCGGCAAGGGAGCCGAGGGAGCGGAGGGTGCCGGGTCGCCGGCCACCGGCGCCGGCGGCTACACCGGCGCAGGCACCGCTCCGGAGGAGCTCGGTGTCGTCTTCGTCAGCGAGGACCGGCTCGAGATCGCCACCGGACTGGGCGTCGACGAGATCGTCGCGCTGTCGCTGCGTCCGCTCGGTGGCCGGCTGCGGCGTCCGGTGCCGGGCGTGCTCGACTACGCGGTCGAGGTGCCGCCGCACGGCGACCGCTACGCGGCGCCGCCGCCGCCCGCGGGCCAGGCGGGGCTGATCCGCATCGCCGAGAGCGCCGCCCGCCGCGCCGGGCTGGGCCCGGACGACCGGATCCTCACCGCGGCCGGGCCCGCCACCGCCGTCGGCCTGCTCACCGGGATTCTCATCCCGCTGGTCAGCGGCGCGTCGGTCGTGCTGTGCCGCAACCTGGCCAGCATCGAACCGGCGGCGCTGGCCCGCCGGGCCGACAGCGAACGGATCACCGCGGTGGACTGGTCCGTGCCGGGGCCACTCACCGAAGCCCTGCCGGCCGGGGTTCGTCCCATCGACCCCGTCGACGCGCATGCCCGGCGGCGGTAGCGACGACGTGACCGGCTACCCGCGGTCCCCCCGGCCGCTCATGACGGGTGACCTGCCGGCCGTCCGCCGCATCGGCGTGGTCGGGACGGGCTACCTCGGCGCCACGCACGCGGTCTGCATGGCCGAGCTGGGCTATGAGGTCGTGGGGCTCGACACGGACGCCGACAAGGTCCGCCGGCTCGGCGCGGGCGAGGTGCCGTTCTTCGAGCCGGGGCTCGAGGAGCTGCTGCGCAAGAACCTGGAGGCGGGCCGGCTGTCGTTCACCTGCGACCCGGCCGAGGTCGCCGGGTGGGCCGACGTCCACTTCATCTGTGTCGGCACGCCGCAGCGGGCCGGTGACGGCGCCGCCGACATGACCTACGTGGACGCGGCCGTCGAGACGCTGATCCGCGCCGGCCTGCGGCCGGACGCGCTCGTGGTCGGCAAGTCGACGGTGCCGGCGGGCAGCGCCGAGCGGCTCGCGCGCCGGCTGGCAGCGGGAACCGGCGGCACCGGGCCGGGCGGTGCCCGGACGGGCGAGGCGGCGCCGGGCGGAACGGGGACAGGCCGGGCACGGACGGCACAGCCGGCGCCGGGCGGAGTCGAGCTGGCGTGGAACCCGGAGTTCCTGCGCGAGGGGTTCGCGGTCGACGACACGCTGCGCCCGGACAGGCTGGTCTTCGGCGTCCGGCCGGGCGGGCGCGGGGAGGCGGTGCTGCGGGCCGTCTACGCGCCGGTGATCGAGGCCGGCACGCCCGTGATCGTCACCGACTACGCCACCGCCGAGCTGGTGAAGGTCGCGGCGAACGCCTTCCTGGCGACCAAGATCTCCTTCATCAACGCGATGTCGGAGGTCTGCGACGCCGCCGGCGGGGACGTGACGAGCCTGGCGCGGGCGCTCTCCCACGACGCCAGGATCGGCGGGAGGTTCCTGCGGCCGGGGATCGGCTTCGGCGGCGGCTGCCTACCCAAGGACATCCGGGCCTTCCACGCGCGGGCGGCCGAGCTCGGCGCCGGCCCGGCACTGGGCTTCCTGGCCGAGGTCGACCGGATCAACCTGCGGGCCCGGGAGCGGACCGTCACCCTGATCACCAGGGCCCTCGGGGGCCGCGCGGAGGGCCGGCGGATCACGGTGCTCGGCGCGGCGTTCAAGCCGAACTCGGACGACATCCGCGACTCACCCGCCCTGGAGATCTCCGCCGAACTGCACCGGGCCGGCGCCCGGGTGGTCGTGTACGACCCGGCCGCGATGGCCAACGCCCGGCGGCGCTTCCCCGAGCTGGAGTACGCGCCGTCCGCGCACGAGGCGGCGACCGGCGCGGACGCGCTTGCGGTGCTCACCGAGTGGACCGAGTTCCGCGACCTGGACCCGAACGCGCTCACCCCGCGGGTGACCGGGCGGGTCGTCGTCGACGGCCGGCACGCGCTCGACGGCCCGGCCTGGCGCCAGGCCGGGTGGGCGTACTACGCGCTCGGCCGTCCACCGGCCTGACCGTCAGCCGGGGCTCAGCCAGCCGGGGCTCAGCCGCGCGGGTCAGGCGGTCGCCTGGGTGGGCGCGGACGCGGCCGACTGTGGGCTCTCGGTGATCTCATCGAGCTCACCGGTCTCGACGTCGTACACGAACCCGCGCACCGAGGCCGACGCGCGCAGGAACGGTGACGAGCGCAGCGCTGTGACCGAACGCCAGACGTCCTCCGCGGCGCTGGTGAACGACTGGAGCCGCCACCTCGGGCGCACACCCGTCCGCTCGGCCAGTGAGGCGCGGAAGCCGTCGTCGGTGAGCGTCTCCATGCCGCACCTGGTGTGGTGGATCAGGATGATCTCGGTGGTCCCGAGTGCGTGCTGGCTGACGGCCAGCGATCGCTCGATGTCCTCGGTCACCACCCCGCCGGCGTTGCGCAGGATGTGCGCGTCGCCCTCCGCGAGGCCGAAGATCGCCTCGAGGTTGATGCGGGCGTCCATGCAGGCCACGATTGCCACGCCGGTGGCCGGGCTGGCCGGCCGGGCCGAGCCGCCGCCCGCCGCGCGGCGCCGTGCGGCGAAGCTCGCCGCACGTGCCAGCAGGATGTCGGTCGTGCCCTGGGCGTGTCCGAGTTCTTCGGGCGCGCTCATGACCGGGGGGTCACCTCCGTCGGTTACGTCGCTCACACGGCGTCACCGCCGCGGAGGCTTGCCACTCTGACAAGAATGCAGTGGACGGGACGTCCACCGCCACCCATCTGCCGCGATCGGGCAGGTGCATCGGATCACGGACACGCCCAGGAGTGCCGACGTATCACGCAGCGCACAGGTGGGAACACTAAGGCAGTGACCCGTCACCTGACGTTGTCTTTGCCCTGGCCGCGCCGAGGCGTCGCTCCCGGCCGGCGCACCTGGCCCGGCCGGGGCACGATGACAGGCGCCACAGGGCGGCGAACCCGGCGGAGCGCCCGGGCGGCGGGCGCGGTTCCCCTCAAGGAACGGACGCCAGTTGGTAAACGGACGATTCGGGACGGCGACCGGACAGGCGTCGGCGGAGTGCGCATTCGGGGGTGGCAGATGGCGCCGCGCAGGTCGTCGGTAGTCTCTCCTGGTGGTCAAAATCGATGTTCTCGAAGTCGATCGGCGCCGCCCGTGGTGAGCCATCGGGTTCCACGTTCACCACTTCAGGTCCTCATCCATGAGGTGGGCAAGTTCGGCGTCGTCGGCGCGGTCTGCTACGCGATCGACTTCGCCGTCTCGAACCTGTGCCACACCCTTCTCGGGATGGGCCCGCTCAGCGCGAAGACCGTGTCGACGGTGGTCGCGGCGACCTGCTCATACGTCGGCAACCGGCAATGGTCGTTCAACCACCGCGCCCGAACGGGCCTGCGCCGGGAGTACACGCTCTTCGTGATCCTGAACGCGGTCGGGCTGGCTATCGCGCTGGCCTGCCTCGGCTTCGCGAAGTACGTGCTCCACCTCGAGGGCGTACTCGCGTTCAACCTGTTCGGGAACGTCCTGGGCACCGGGCTGGGCACGGTCTTCCGCTTCTGGGCGTACAAGAAATACGTCTTCCTGCACCCGGACCACCCAAAGGTGGCGGCACCTCCGGTGAAGGCCGACCGGGTCCCCGAGCCCGCCGGCCAGGCCTGATCCACCCAGGGCGCCGCAAGGCTCCGGGTTCTTCGCGACCCGGCGCCGAACGGCGCCCTGTCCCGTTCTCATCCCATCGGGACTCTAAGAGAACCACGGGGTTCCGGTACCGATCAGTTCTCCTGGCGCCCGGCTGCGCTAGGCTCTCGAGGCCAGCCCATGCACAGCGTGCCCGGTTCTCCACCAGTGGTGACTCGCTCACCGGGACCGCCGCGCAGCCGGTTCGAGAGCCAGGAGGGTGCGCCGTGACGCGGCCGACGCTCGCATCGCCCCGGCCGGGCGGTCGCCCGCGCGACGAGAGCCGCGACGGCGCGATCCGCCAGGCGACCCTCGAGCTACTCGCCGAGCACGGCTACGACGGCGTGACCATGGACCGGGTCGCCACCCGCGCCAAGGCCGGGAAGGCCACCATCTACCGGCGCTGGCCGTCCAAGGTCGCACTGGTGATGGATTCGATCACCCAGTTCACCGAACAAACGCTGCAGATCCCCGACAGCGGCTCGCTGCGGACCGAGATGATCCTGTTCCTGACCGCGTTCCATGAGCTGGTCGGCAGTGAGCAGGGCCGGATCATGGCCGAGATGGTCTCCGAGATGCCGCGCAATCCGGAGCTGCGTGCCGCCGTGCGCGAGCGCATGTGGAGCCAGCGCAAGATGATGTCCGAGGTCATCATCACCAGGGGGATCGCGCGCGGCGAGATAACCCCGGAGGCCGACCCGGCCATCCTGATGGAGATCGGCACCGCGCTGATCCTGCAGCGGCTGCTCATCACCGGGGACCCGGTCGACTCCGCCTTCATCGAGCACGTCGTGGACGACGTGATCATCGCCTACGCCAGCCGCGGCTGACCGCGGGGCCCGGCCAGCTCCGAAACGGGCCCGCCGGTAGCGGGCCACCTGGAGACCGCGGCGGCGGGACAACAGCGGGACAGGTCCGCGGGAGATCGGCGACGCATCCGCTCCGTGCTGTGACGGTGCGAGAACCAGAACCGATCAGTCATGTCCGAAATACGACCCGCGCCTTCGTTATCAACACGGAACTCCTACGCTTGAGCCGGCGCCTGGTGTCGAACCCTCACAAGACCCTCCGCGGGCACGCGCTCGACGCCCTTCGGAGACGGGGGACGACCGGGCGCCCGCAAACGCCCGGCGCCTCGGCGCCCAGCCCATACGGCGCCGTCCCGCGGGGCGGTCTCAGGTACCGCCGCTCCACCGCCGGCCACGGTCCATGCCGACCGTCGACGCGGGCGACATAGGCACATCAGGAGGAACGTCATGCAGCCACCGAACCCGGGTTCGCAGGACCCGGACGCCGAGACTCGGCGGGTCGACAGCGGTGGCCAGGGCTACGGCGACGACGCCGAGACCCGGCTCGTGAACGACGGCGGCTACGCGGCGCACCCCGGTGACGAGGCGACGCGGCGCGTCGACGGCGGCGCGGCAGGCGGCTACCAGCAGGGCGGCTACCAGCAGGGCGGCGGCTACCAGCAGCCCGGCTACGGGTCGACCGGTGGCTACGCGCAGCAGCCGGGCGCGGGCTACGGCCAGCCCCAGTCGGGCCAGCAGGGCTACCAGCAGCCTGGATACGGCCAGCCCGGATACGACGGCTACGGCCAGCAGAACCCGCCAGGGCAGCAGGGCTACCAGCAGACCCAGGCCTTCCCTCCGGGCTACGGCGCCGCGCCGGGCGCGGAGGGCTACGGCCAGACGGGCCAGAGCTACCAGCAGCCCGGCTACGGCGACTACGGCCAGCAGGGCTACCAGACCGAGGGTTACCAGCAGCCCGGCTACGGCCAGCAGGGCTACCAGACCGAGGGCTACCAGCAGCCCGGCTACGGCCAGCAGGGCTACGAGGGCTACCCGCCCGGTGGCGGCTACCCGGGCGGCCCGGGGGGCCCCGGCGCGCCCGACCCGAACAAGCGCCGCAACATCATCATCATCGCGGTGGCCGCGGCCGTGGCACTCGCCATCGCGATTCCGGTCGCGCTGGTCGCGACCGGCGGCTCCGACGACAAGCCGTCGCCGCCCGTCGCCTCGGGATCGTTGACCCCGTCCGCCTCCACGAGCCCCAGTGCCAGCCCGTCAACGGCTCCGACCAGCGCGTCGCCGTCGCCGTCGGCGTCCCCGTCGGCGAGCTCCGGCGCGCTCACGGCGGCACAGTCGGCGCTGCTCGCGAAGCTGGACCCGACGACGATGACCGACTGTGAGGCGAACCCGGGCGGCGAGGACGAGGACATCGACGCCTCGCTGTTCTGCACCGCCGACAACGGCCAGCTCGTCGCCGCCTACCACTATGTGGACGCCTCGCACCTCGACAACGACGTCGAGTTCCGGAAGACGCAGGTCGAGGACCAGGGTGACTGCGCATCCGGTGACCCCGACATCTTCACGTGGAATTTCAAGGAAGGTCAGACCGAGGGCACGGCCCTTTGCTACTACTACGAGAACAGTTTCTTCATCTTCTGGACCTATGACCGCGATCAGGTCTCGTTCATGGCGCTGAACGACAACGCCTCCGCGCTGTACGAGTGGTGGGCCAAGTTCGACCCGATCCCGCGAGGCTGAGCGGCCGCCGGCATCCGGCGGCGGCGCCCGGATCCCCGCCGGGCTCCCGCCGGATGCCCAGCGCCCGCCGCGGACGGCCCGTCACCGGCGCAACAGGCCCCTGGTCGGGACGCCTCGGGACGATCCGGCGGAACCGTGTGCCTACCCTGTGACGCGCGGCATCATCAGCATGGTGCCATCATCCGTCCCGGCAGCATCTATTCCGGCCAGATCCCCTCTCGGGAGGAATCGTGCCCAGCCATGGCCCCGGCGACGACGGCGTGTCGCCCGTCCCTGAGCCGCCGGCAGGCCCGCTCTCGTCGCGTGACGACGCGCAGACCGCCGCGGACATCGAGGACGAGCTGGACAGCACGCAGATACTGAGGCCGGACGGCGCGCGGACCGGCCTCTCGCTCAGTGCCCCGCCGCCCGGCGGATCGGGGTGGACCGGACCGCCTCCGGGCCCGCCGGTGCCTTCGCGTGGTCCGGTGTCGTTCGGCGGCGGTCCCGCTCCCGGTGGCTTCCCGGGTCTGCGCCCTGGTCCGCACACCGGTCCGCAGCCGCCCGCGCAGGGAGGAGCGGGCGGGCCGGGATGGCCGCCTGCCGGCACGGGACCCGGCACCGGCTACCC